>CANLGS010000089.1 GCA_947490035.1 Gemmataceae bacterium | reverse complement strand
TCTTTCGGCTGATCCCGCGAAGGACATCGAGCGGTGGGCAGCCGTCGGCGAGCAGATCCGCGATGGCTTGATGCCCCCGGCGAAGGAGCCGCGCCCCGACGCCGCGAAGAGCCGCGCGGTGGTCGCGTGGGTGATCGAGAAGACCGGCGGCCGCGCCGCGAAGTTGCCCAACCAGGGGAACCTGATCCCGCACGAGTTGCTATTCGGCAAACCGGCGAGCGCGGCCAACGCACCGGGGCCGCGCGTCTGGCGGCTCAGCCCCGAGGGTTACATGGGGTTCGTTCAGGAGGTCGGGCGCGGGAAGATCGCCGGGTTGGTGCAGCCGTTCACGCTCGTCCCCGAACGCGGGATCAAAGACTTCGCCGGGCTGTACACCATCGACGAGCCGAGCGCCGAGATCCTGATCCGCAACGCCGAGGCTATTGTCGAGGTGCAGACCGCCCACGAGGTAAAAGACGGCAAGGTGCAAGGCAAGAACGGTTCGGTACGCGAGTTCCTCGCGCTCATGGATTCGAAGAGTGAGCCGACGCGGGCGCAGCTCGAAACCGCCGTGCAGACGCAATTCAAGATGGCTGTCGGCCGGGCCGCGACTGGGGACGAACTGAAGCGGTTCCTCGGCCTCTACGAGAAGTGCGCGAAGGCGGGCGACTGGCCGGGTGCCGCGCGAACGATGCTTCAAGCAGTGTTGCTGAAGACCGACGCCCTGTACCGCTCCGAACTCGGTCGCGGGAAAGCCGACGGCACCGGCCGGAAGATGCTCGCGCCGGAGGAACTCGCAGTCGCCATCAGCCTCGCGCTCGGCGACCGCCGCGACCCCGACCTGATGACCGCGGTGGCCAAGAGTGAACTGACGACGAAGGAACAGATCGCGGCACACGTGCGCCGGTTGCTCGATTCGCAGCGCGAAAGCGACCGCGGTCGCGTCCTGCGGTTCTTCCGCGAGTACTTCGAGTACGGCAACGCAACCAACGTGTTCAAGGACAAGCCGAAGGAGTTCGTGCATCAGCCGGGGCAACTGGTTTCCGACACCGACCGGCTTGTGCTTTACGTCCTCGCAGCCGACAAGGACGTGTTCCGCGAACTGCTTACCACCCCTAAATCGTTCGTCAACTACACCACCGCCAAGAACAAGCAGAAGGGCGGGATCGAGGAGCCGAAGCCGGGCGTCGTGCTCAACCCGATCAACAACAAGGGGCAGAAGGGCGTCGAGTCGGTTTACGGGATCGAGTCGTGGGTGCCGGAACAACCCGTCGGGATGCCCGAAGGCACGCGACTCGGCATCCTGATGCAGCCGAGCTGGCTCGTCGCGTGGAGCACGAACTTCGACAACGATCCGGTGCGACGCGGGCGCTGGGTCCGCGAGCGCCTGCTCGGCGGCACCGTCCCGGACTTGCCCATCGGGGTGGTCGCGCAGGTGCCCGACGACCCGCACCGCACCTTCCGCGACCGACTCACGGTCACCCGCGACGCGAAGTGCTGGAAGTGCCACCAGCGGATGGACGAACTCGGGCTGCCGTTCGAGCAGTTCGACCACTTCGGCCGCTTCCGCACCGCAGAGCCGGTCCTCGACGTGGAAGCCACCGCCAAGAACGTGGACCCCAAGTCGAAGAAGCCGCTCGGCCCCGTGTATCGTGACGCGCAACTGGTCGCGACGGGAACGATCGCCGACAGCGGCGACCCGAAGCTCGACGGCGCGGTGAAGGACCCGCGCGAGTTGGTCAAGAAGATCGCGAACTCGGACGTTGCCCGTCAGGTGTTCGTGCGCCACGCGTTCCGCTACTTCCTCGGCCGCAACGAAACCCTTTCCGACGCCAAGACCCTGCAGGACGCCGACCACGCATACCTCGAGAGTGGCGGCAGTTTCAAGACCCTCGTCGTGTCGCTGCTGACGAGCGATTCGTTCCTCTACCGCAGCGCGAAGTGAAATTTCTGCCCCGCACCGTCGCCGAATGCGACGAACCTCAACGAGACCGCAAATGAACACCGAAACCACTCGTCGCGAGATGCTGAAACTCGCCGGTGCCGGCACCAGTGCGGCGCTGCTTTCGCCCATTCTGAGCCAACTGGCCGCGCACGCCGCCGGCGATGTGAAGGCAGCGAACCGCAAGAAGGTCGTGTTCGTGATGCAGTGCAACGGGATCAGTCCCGCGCACCTGATGCCCAGCGGCCTCGAACGGCCCAAGAACGGGAAGTGGGCCAACGAGAAACTGGAAGAGGTGACGCTCAAGGATCGCACGCTGCACACGGCGCTCGATCCGCTCACGCCGTTCAAGGATCGGCTGTCGCTCGTGCAGGGGCTGTCGGGGCGCATCGCCCTCTCGGACCACTCCGCCAACCACGGCGCGCTCGGCTGCTTCCCTGCGAACAAAGGGCCGATGGCGCAGACCATCGACTGCGCCGTCGGCGAGGCGAACCCGGGCATCATCCCGTCGGTCGCACTGGGTATGGCCGAGAAACTCGACCAGACGCTAAATTATCAACTCTCCGCGGCGGGTCCGGGGAAGGCTAACCCGGTGCAGTGCAGCCCGGAACTCGCGTTCAAGGCGCTGTTCGGCAGCGTCGCGGGCGGGAACAGCCGCGCCGCGTTCGACCGCCGCACCAACCTGCTCGACTTCATGGCCGACGACGTGAAGCGCACCCGCGACCAACTCGCGGGCGACGAGAAGGCCAAGTTCGACCTGTACCTCGAAGCGTTCGAGAACCTCCGCGACCGGCAGGGGAAGATCGACACGATCAAGGACGATCTCAAGACGCACGCGCCGAAACTCGATGCCAAGTTCGCCAAGCCGACCGAAACCAATCGCCTCGAATCCCAATTCGAGATCGCGGCCGCTGCGCTGATCACCGGGCTGACGAACACGGTGTTGCTCACGTCTGGCGGCGGCGGGCAGCACTTCCCGGCGTTTCCGGAACTCGGCATCGCGGTCGGCGGGCACCATTACGGTCACGGCGGCGGCGTGCCGGGCAAAACTTACGAGGAGTGCTTCGTCGCGGTGCGCCAGTACCACTGCAAACTGATCGCGGGGTTGGCGAAGAAACTGGAGGGCGTGAAGGAGGGGGACGGCACGATGCTGGACAACACCGTGATCGTGTACCTGAGCGACTCGGGCGACGGGCACCACCCGAACCTCCGCGAGTGGCCGTTAGTGCTGCTCGGCGACCTCGGCGGCAAGCTGAAGACCCACGGACGCTATTTGCAGTTCCCGGCGTATGGCACCAAGGCGCACCGCACGATGGCGAACCTGTACTGCACGCTGCTGCACGCGGTCGGCAAGCCGACCGACAAGTTCGGCGTGCCCGACCCCGGTCTCAAGGACGTGAACCAGACCGGCGTGGTCGCGGAATTGTTGGGCTGACTCACTTCGACGTCGCGGGGAAGGTTCTCCCCGCGACGCGGACCGGGTCGAGGCTCGGCTGGTAGTTCTTCATGTCGTCGCCGCGCTTCACCAGATCACCGACGAACGGCCGCACCGGGATCTTGTCCTTCTCGGTCGGCTTCTTGTCGAGGAACGCGCCGTCCGTGAGTGAGACGTACACCGGGCGGCGGTAGTTCACCACGTCGGCACCCAGATCTTTCACCTTGTGGGTTGCGTCGCTGTTCGGGCCGACGGTGAACTCCAGCACGCTGTAATCCGGCGACACGCGGAAGTACCGGAACCCGCAGCGCGGCGGTTCGCCACCCTTCATCACGTCCGGGTACTCGCTCAGCCAGTACAGGTTCCCCTGCACCCAGTTCACGTACACCCACTCGTTCGGCTTGAGAACGTCGTTCATCGCGATGCGCTTCACGACCTCGCCGGTCTTCTTGTAGATGACGATGCGGTCTGCGAAGCCGGCGTACTTCTTGAACTCGTCCGGCGGGTTCTGGTTGACTTCCTTTTCCTTGCCGCCCGGCGGCTTGCTGCCGGCACCGGTCCAGTTCGCGGTCTGGAACACGACAAACGTCTCGCCGCCGGGGGGCACGAAGATGTGCGCGTACGCGACCTTGAAGTGCTCGAGGCCATAGGGCAGCCCGACGAGCCAGCCCTTGTGCGTGGTGCCGGTCTTGCTGTCCTTCCAGGTGAACTCCCAGCCGTCCTTGCCGTCGGGTTGCTTCTTTGACTCTGCGGTGACGACGTACCGCCCGTCGGCGGACTGGCAGCCGTCCACGTAGCCGGGGCGGGTGTGGCCCGCGAGTGCGGCACCGGAACAACTGAGTACCGCGAGCAAGGCGAACAGTTGACGCTTCATGGCTGACCCGTGGTGAAGTTGTCCGTGGCGAATCACTTCTTCTCGGCAGGGAGTTGACTGGGCTTGTCGGTTGACGGGAAGTTCTCCGGGATCGCGACCGTGACTTTGCCCGTCGCGGCCCACTCGGTGCTCCGCTGCATCGTGGTCACGAACCCGACGCAACTCATCGCGAACACGTCGTGGCCCATCGGCGTGTGGACGATCCGCCCCTTGCCGTACTCAACCGTCCACACAATCGGTTCGTTCGCCTTTGTCGCGGGGCAGTACGCGGTCGCCAACACTTTCACGCCCTCGGCCGGACCGCGCAGGTTGTGCATCAGTTGGTCCTTCGCGTGCATCCACTCCTTCGGCATGCCCTTCGTGATCGGGTGGTTCGCGTCGCGCACGACGACGGCGTACGGGTGGTTCGTCTCGCCCGTGCTCTTACCCTCACCCTTCGGCACGCGAACCTCTTTGCCGTCGTCGTCGAGGTAGAGGCGCTCGCCGAACTTGCTGTCGCGCCAGCCCAGGCCAATCATCTTGTTGAACTCCGGCCACCCCGCGAAGCAGTTGTTCGCGGCGTGAAACAAGACGAAGCCCAACTTGCCCTCACGAACACGCGCCTCGAAGTCCTTCTGGAACTCCGCGGGCCACGCGGCCCCGTTGTAGTTACTCACCGCCACGTCGTACTTGCCCAGGTCCGGCGGGAACGGCACCGTGCCGTCTGCGGGCTTCTCGGCGGCCTTCACGTTCGACGACACGTCCACGGCGAATCGCCCACTCTGCTCCAGTGTCTTCTTGAGGTACGGTGTCGTTTGCTTCCAGTTGTGGTTGTTCTGCCCGTCGATGATGACGACGCGGATCTTGGCATCGTCGGCCGCGACCGGCGACACGAAGCACGCGGCCAGTGCCGCGGTGACGAACAGTGAGTTGAGCCGACGCATCGTCCACCTGTGGTGTTCACACGAGAAACCGGTCCGAGGTCAGAACGCTTCCTTGACCGGCTCGGCTTTCGGGCCGAGGAAGGTCATCGGGCGGCCTTCCTTCGACAGGTACTCCTTGTGGCAGTCGATACCGAGCGCGTGGCACATCGTCGCGAGGAAATCTTGCGCGTTCACGGGTCGGTCGGTCACCTCGCCGCCCTTCGCGTCCACCTTGCCGATCACCGTGCCACCCCTCACCCCGCCCCCGGCGAGCCAGGTGGTCCAGGCCTTCGCGTAGTGACCGGCGCCGAGCGTCTGGTTGTAGCCGCTGTCCGCGAGCTGCGGGGTGCGCCCGAACTCACTCATAAACACGACGAGCGTCGTTTCGAGCAGCCCGCGCTGCTTCAGGTCTTCGAGCAGGAAGGAGATGGTCGGGTCGAGGTACTCGGCCCGGCGCTTGATGTTCTTGTCCGCGCCGCCGTGGTCGTCCCAGCCGTCGAGCGTGATTTCGACGAACGGTACGCCCGCTTCTACCAACCGCCGCGCGAGCAGCAGCGACTTCCCGAACTGCACTTTGCCGTACCGTTCGCGCGTCGCGACGGGCTCCTTCTCCAGGTCGAACGCCTTCATCTTGTCGGAGTGGAGGAGTTGCAGCGCCTTCTTGTAGTTCGCCTGGTGAGCCGCGGCGGCACCGGACGGCCGCGCGGCCTGCCCCTTCGCCTCGAACTCGACGAGCAGTTTCGCGGCCTCGTCGAACTCGTCCGGCGCGAGCGCGGTCTTGAGGTTCTCGATCCCCTTCGCGGGGTCGTTCACCGGCACCGGGGCGTGCTTCGGTCCGAGGTACGCGGGCGTGCTGCGGTGCAGCGGGCCGCTGCCCAGACCGTCGGACCCGGCGTAGACGCTTACGAAGTTCGGCAACTCCGCGTCCGCCACGCCCAACTCGCACGACGCCACGTTCCCCACCGACGGGTACTGCACGGTGCCGTTGGGGTTGTATCCGGTGTGCATCAGGATGCGGGCGCGCTCGTGGACGCTGTTGCCCGTGCTCATCCCGCGAATGAGGCAAATGTCCTTCATCTTCGCGCCGAGCTTCGGGAAGTGCTCGCAGAACTTCACGCCCGGCACGGCGGTGTCGATCTGCTGGTTCTGCGCCTTGTGCTCGGGCACGGTGAAGGTGTGGTGCTGGCTCACGCCGCCCTGCATGTGCAGCATGATGCACGCCTGCCGGCGCGGGGCGCTCCCCTCGGCGGCGTGCGCGAGGCGCGGGAGCTGCCAGCCGGAACACGACGCGCCGACCACGCCCGCGGCGCTCAGTTTCAGGAACTCGCGCCGAAGTACGGCGTCACGAAGAGACATTGCGGAAGCTCCCTGAGTCGCAAGTGGGGTCAGTGGTTCAGCATGAATTCGCTGCTGTTGAGCAGCACCCACACGACGCGACAGTACGCGTCACGCGGGGATTTCTGTTTCTCAACGAACGTCACGAACTTCTGTCGCTCGTCGGCCGTGGGTTTACGTGACAGCACCGCGAGGAAGAGTTGCTCGACCGCGTCGGTCGGCGCCTTCGCGGACGCGAGTACGCGGTCCACGACCTTCCCGCTCGTGTTGTAGTAGCTCTCGTTCATCAGCTTCAGCGCGTGGGGCACGCCGAGCTTTAACTCGGTGGGCTCGTCGGCCTCGCCCGGCCCGCGGAACGCCGCGACGAACACCGCGCGCGGGGTGGGCGGCGGTGGCGCCTTCGGGTTCGGCTTCTTCTTCGGGTCGGGTGGCGGCGCGATCTCCGACAGTTCCAGCGCGACGCACAGCGCGTCGTAGACCTGCTCCGGCGTCAGCACCTTCGGCGCCATGCGGGCGAAGAGGGTTTCCGCTTCCGCCTTCTCGTTGCCCGGCGCGACGCGGCTCGTCCGCTGATACGCTTCGGACAGGCAGACGCAACGGATCAGGTGCTTCACATCAAAGTTCGACGCGACGAACTCGTCCGCGAGCGCGTCGAGCAGCGCCGGGTGCGACGGCGTGTTGTGGTCGCCGAAGTCGTTCAGCGGGTTGACGAACCCGCGGCCGAAGAAGTGTGCCCAGAACCGGTTCGCGGTCGCGCGGGCGAACATCCGGTTGTCCTTGGCGGTCAGCCACTCCGCGAACGGCGGGCGGTGGCTTTTGGTCGGGTCCGCGACCAGCTTCGCCCCGTCGAGCAACCCCGCGGGCACCTTCTTGCCGCCGTTGCGGGCCTCGCCGTCGTTGGGGATGTTGATCGCGATTTCCTTCAGCGGCGCGGGCGGCTTCTTGCCCGGCTTCGGCTCCTCGATGTGCCGCTCCTTCACACCGGGCGTGTTCTTGTTTTCGACCGTCTCCATCCGCGCCGACTGACCGAAGAACGCGGCGACGCTCCAGAAGTCGGTTTGCTTCCACGCGCTGAACGGGTGGTCGTGGCACTCCGCACACTGGAGTTGCACGCCGAGGTACACCTGCCCGATGTTGCCCGCGAGGATCTTCGGGGCGAACTGCGAGTTCATGTCGCCGTTGTAATAGAAGAACAGCCCCTGCGGCGCGTCGCTGAGCGGGCCGGTGGCGGTGAGGATGTCGCGGGTGATCGCGTCCCACCCGCGGCCCTCGTTGAGCGCCTTCGCGAACCACTCCTTGAACGGCTCCGGCGGCTTCGGTGTCTGGTTGACGGTGGTGAGGTAGAACACGTTCACCCACCGCTCGCCGAAGTGCCGCCCGTAGTCTTCCGAGGCGAGCAGTTCGTCGATGAGCTTCTCACGCTTGTTGGTACTCGTGTCGGCGAGGAACGCGGCGGCCTTGTCCGTGGTCGGCGGCTTGCCCGCGATGTCGAGGGACGCACGGCGCAGGAACTCCGCGTCGTCCGCCTTCGGCGAGGCAGGCACTTTCGCGGCGGAAAGTTTGGCGTCAATCTCGCGGTCGATGAACTTCGCAACCTCGGAGGGCTTCTTCGCGGGCCGCGTGGCGACCGTTTCCGCCTTCTTCTCGGTGCCCTTCGCCCCGGCGGCGATCCAGTCGCGAATCAGCTTCTTGTTCGCGTCCGAAACCTTGTTGTCGGTCTTCGGCATCTCGTCCTTCGCGAGCTTCTTCCACAGCAGGCTCTCGTCCGGCTTACCGGGTACGACGACGGCTCCCGACTGCCCGCCCTTGAGGGCGGCCGGCAGGGTGCGGAGGTCGAGGCCGTTCTTCTGGTGAACGCCGCCGTGGCACTGGAGGCAATGCGCGTTCAAGACCGGCAGCACATCGCCCTCGAAGGTCGGCGTCTTCGGTTCGGCCGACGCGACCGCCGGCACGAGGGTCAGAATCAGGACGGCGAAGAGGCGACCGGGCATGGAGGGTGCTCCGCAGGCTGGGGTCACATGCTGAACCCCGCAAGCCTTCTCACGCAGACGCGCAAGTCGGCACATCCGCGGAACTGTCTGCGCCCTCTTCCGGGCGGGGTTCCGATTTGAGTGATGTTGCTTGCCCAAAATCCGGCTGGTACGCTCGTCGCCCCACCAGTTCCCGCCTCAAGAGCCTCATGATGCCCCGGACAGATTCAAACTCCGGTGTTTGCCGCCGGGAGGAACATGAGTTGTCTCGCCGGCTGTTCCTTCAAGGAGCGGTTGCGGGCGGTGCCGCGCTCGGCGGCTTCGGCCGGCTGTTCGCCGCCGACAACGCCGACAAGGTCGCGCGCCAGGCGAAGCACGTCATTCTCGTGTTCATGTCCGGCGGGCCGAGTCAGTTCGAGACGTGGGACCCGAAAACCGGTCGCCCGACCGGCGGGCCGCACATGAACGCGCAGACCACCGTTCCTGGCGTGCGGTTCGATGAGTACATGCCGAACCTCGCGCGGCTCGCGAACACGATGGCGGTGGTCCGCTCGATGACGAGCGACCTCGGCGATCACATGGAGGCCCACTACCTCGCGCAGACCGGCCACAAGCCGACGAATGTGGTCGCCACCGCGCCGCACTGGTTGAGCGTGTGCGCCCGGCAGAAGCCCACCGGTAGCGACCTCCCGTCGTACGTCGTTCTCGGTGCGGAAGGCGGCGGCAACATGGCCGTGCCGGGACCGGGATTCCTCGGCGCCGGTTACCAGGGGCTGTACTGCCCCGGTAAGGGGAAAGGGCCGGAAGACCTGCCCGCCAGCGAGAAAGACCTCGACGCGTTCCGCCGGCGCGACGCGCTCCGCAAGGCGATGAGCGGTCGGTTCGGAGACGGGCGAACCACGACCGGCACCGACAGCCACGACGCCGCGTTCGGCGCGGTGGACCGGCTCCTCCGGAACCGCGCACTCTTCGACATCTCGAAAGAACCGCCGAAGCGCGTCGAGCAGTACGGCCCGTCCGCGCTGGGGAAGGACTGCCT
>CANLGS010000088.1 GCA_947490035.1 Gemmataceae bacterium | reverse complement strand
GCGCTCGACCTTCCAGCCGGCGCGCTGAATCAGCGTGTCGAACGACTCGGCCGCGGGCGGCGTCGCGGGCAAGTCGGCGAACAGGTTTCCTGTCGCGGTCATAGTCGCGCCCTCCATTTGTTGAGGATGACACTACGGCGCTTGCACGCGACGCGCCTCACGCATACCATCCCTTCACCACACTCGGGATGAGGCAATGGCCCGCGACCGCAAACCACCGCCGCCTTCGGCCAACGACACGAACTGGGAGCGCGTGCGCCGACTTTTCCAATCCGGCGCCTTGGAGTTCGTCGAAGCCGTGCGGCAGGTCGTGAACGCGCCGGCGCTCGCCACGTTCGCGGAGACGTGGTGGACCGATCCGCGCATCGAGGCCAAGCGGCTGCTGTTCGCGTACCTCGAATTGCCGTTCAACTCGCCGCGACACGAACCGCTCGTGAAGCGGCTGTTCAAGTTCGCGGACACCACCGGCGATGACGCGATCATGGCGCGCTTCCTCGTCGGGTTCGACCGCACCATTCGGCGGCGGCGCGTCGCGAAGGAAGTGTACAACCACAAGCGGCGCGCCTACGAACAGTCGGAAGCCGTCATCACACCGGGCAACACCACGCTCGCGCGCGACGACCGCTCTTACGCGGGTCCGTGGTTCAGCCAGAACCGCGAGCAGTTCGTCGCGGGGAAGTTCCTGTTCTCGATGCCGACGCGAACCTACCTCCGCCGCCGCGCGTGGCGGTACTTCCGCAAGCTCGGGCGCCAGCAACCGGACCGCTACATCCCCGCGGTCTGCACCGCGCTGAAACGCTACACCGACGCGGACGTGCCCGACGGCCTCGCGCTGCTCGACAACTGGGGACTCGTCCACATCCTGTTCCACCACTCCGCGATGATCGAGGCGCACCCAAGTGGGTGGCGCATGGCAGACGGCGGCAGCCTGTCGCGGCTCGAACCGGAACCGATGTTCCGCAAGCTGTGGCTGCGGAACGCGGAGCCGGTGTTCGATCTCCTGGTGCGCTCGAAGTGTCGGCCGGTCGCGATGTGGGCGATGCAGATGCTCCGCCGGCACTTCCCGGAGCGGCTCGCGCAGGTCACGCTTGCCGAACTGCTCGCGTGGGTCGTCGCGCCGAACACCGCGCTCAACGAACTCGCGATAGAGTTGCTCGAAACCCGCGGCGGGCTGGAGGCCGTGACCATCGCGCAGTGGCTGGAGCTTACCGAGAAGGCGCGAACCGACTTGCTCGACCGCATCTGCGCGATGGTGGAACGAAGTGTGAAGCCGGAACAAGTCTCCTTCACCGACGCGATCAAACTCGCGATGCAGCGCCCGGTGCCGCTCGCGCGGCTCGGCTTCGCGTTCCTCAAGGGCAAGACGCCGAAGACACCGGAAGAACTGACCGCGGTGTTCGGGTTGCGCAACGCGGAGGCCGAACCGCTGCGCGTCGATCTGGTGAAGTGGGCGTGCGAGACGTTGAGCGCTCGCGCCGACTTCGACCCGCTGTGGGTGCTGGAGTTCCTCGACAGCCGGTTTGAAGAGGTGCGCGAGGTCGGTTGGGAGTGGCTGCAAATCGAACCGCGCGCGACGCGGTTCTGGTGTGGCAGCGGCTTCTCGAATCGCCATACGACGACATCCGCTTGCGCCTCGTGGGTATACTCGAAGAGCAAGCCAAGGAACGCGACGGGCTGGCGAAGTTCTCTCTGGAGCGCGTGCGGTTCCTGTGGGCGACCGTATTGCTGAACGTGCAGCGCGGCGGGCGCGCGAAGCCCTACGTCGTGCGGCAGATCATCGACCGGCTGA
Source organism: Gemmataceae bacterium (assembly GCA_947490035.1). Classification (GTDB taxonomy): domain Bacteria; phylum Planctomycetota; class Planctomycetia; order Gemmatales; family Gemmataceae; genus Gemmata. Next base: position 7,692 of record CANLGS010000088.1, on the reverse strand, counting down.
CCGCGAACCCGGACGAAGCCGGCGACCTGCTGCCGATCATCGCAGTGGCGCTGCGGTCGGTGCGTGGGCCGGAGTTCCACGCGGGTTTGGCCGGTGTCGCGGGGTTCGTGGCGAAGAACCCGGCGCGGAAGCCGCTCGTGGAAGCGGTGTTCCCGGAATTGGTTTGGAATTAGTGTGGTCCGCCGCTCCGCGGCGGTCTTGTTAGACAGATAAGAAGACGAAGAAGGAAGACAGAAGACCGCCGCGGAGCGGCGGACCACACTAAAAACTACATTGAGCCACGGTGTCCGTCGCGATCCGAGACCACCATGCTGCGATGTTCCGTCGCGGTTGAAGTTGCTCGCGATTGCGTCCCCAGGTGCGTTGTTCTTTATCGCCGGCACTGACACCGGTGCGGCGAACTGAATCAACCTGCGTTTTCGCCGCACCGGTGTCAGTGCCGGCGTCGTGAACGCTCCTGGTCCACGATTGAAGTCGGTCGCGGCGGACACCGCGTATTGCCAAGAACCTCTCCCCCCAACCCCCTCCCTAAGAAGGGAGGGGAGCCAGAGGAAGGTTGGTTTTAAGCCCCTCCCTTCTTAAGGGAGGGGTTGGGGAGGGGTTTCTGGATGCAAGTCGCGCTCGCATACCGAGGTCGCAGTAACGTCGCGCAAACGCCCGTCGGGCTGGCGGTGTCGCTCGCGCCCAACCTGCGCCGCGACCGGGTCAGCTACGCGGGCGTGTTGCGCCAGCCGCTGCGCTTCCGCGAAGCGATGTCCGCGCTGCACGATGTCGTCATCTCCGACCTGCGATTCAAGCCGAAGGACAAGACCGGCTACGAGGAGTGGAAGAAGGCCCAAGCCGCGAAAGAAGCGAGCATCCGCACCGAGGCCGCGAAGCTCAAGCGCTCCGAACTGGAGAAGCAGGCCAAGACGCCGATGCCGCCGGGTTTGGAACGCCGGTTTCAGAAGTGTCGGCAGCAATACTGGAACGCGCGCACCAAGTACGGCAACATCCTGTCGCGCGAAGACCCGGAACTGTGGCGCATGCTCATGCCGTGCGACCCGGTCATCACCGTCAGTCCGGACGTGATGTTCTTCGAGTGCTTCAGCGCCGACGAGAGCAGCTACGGTTGCCTCACGGTCGAGCGCGAAGCGTTTGAAGCCGAACGCGACGTGGCCCTCGGCACCACCAACGTCGATTACTCGTGGCGCCTCTACGAACACTTCCAGACCATCCGCAGTTACCGCGAGACGCGCTTCACCATCGACCCGACGGGCTTCGAGGTGAAGACGAACGCCGACGAAGCCGCGTACCGCGAGGAGAAGATCGACCTGCCGCAGTCGTGGCTCCGCGGGTTCTCGTCGCTGCAATCGGCGATGAGCCTGCCGATGCGCCGCGTGCCGATCAGCCGCGAGGGTATGTACGCCATCGTCGCGTTCCTGAAGCGCAATAAGGCGAAGTCGTCGCCGCGTGCGGTGCGATTCGAGCTAACACCGGGCGCACCGGTAAAAATCGTCCTCGAGCCGTGGAACAAGGAGATCGTGCTTCACGACACGCCGTATCCGGGCGCGAAGCAAGAAGTGATTCGCACGTGGGGCCGCGACCGGCTTCGCGTGCTCGGCCGGTTGCTGCCGCTCCTCGACGGCGTCGATGTGTACCTTCTCGGCACCGGCCTGCCGAGCTTTTGGGTGGCGAAGATGGGCGAGATGAAGCTGACGCTCGGGCTGTCCGGGTGGACCGCGAACGACTGGACCAGCGGCGGCAGCGCGATCGACCAACTCGCGCCGCCTGTCGCGCCGTCGAGCGACACGATGCAAGGCATCGCAGCCGCGTTCAAACAAAACCCGACGTGGACGCTCTCCGCGCTCGCGGCCAAGACGCGGAGTTCCGAAGCCGCGGTGTCGGCGGGCTTGAACAAGCTCGCGCTGTTGGGCCAGGTGATTCACGACCTCCCGCACAGCGTCTACCGGTGGCGGCAGGTGATGCCGGTCACGCTGTCGGCGGAAGTGATCGGCCCTGAAAACGAGGAGACACTGGCCTCGCGCGATTTGACGAGGAAGTGCCGCGTCACGACCGACAAGACCGACGCGAAGGGCGCACGGTACATCGCGGGCACGGTGGAAGGCCGCGCGACATCCGAGGTCGCGCTCGACGCGGACGACCGCATCGTGGCGGGCAAGTGTGCGTGTTCGTACTTCTACACGGGCGGCCTGCGGAAAGGCCCGTGTCGGCACCTGCAAGCGCTGCGCAACAAGGCGCTGGGCGTGAGCAGGGACGGCGGCACGCTCGATACGTGGTACGCGCGGTTCACGACTTCGTAGCTGTCCTCTTGTGGCACAGACATTCCTGTCCGTGCTGCGTTGCGCTTCAAATCAGCACAGACAGGAATGTCTGTGCCACAAGAGGAAAGGCAGAGCCACAGGTGACGAAGCCGGTATTGCTCGCGGGGTTGCTCGGCGGCCTGCTCGGCGCGGTCGGGAGTTTCGTACTGGCGCGCTCGTTCCCGACAACCGCGAAGCCGGTTGCAGCGGTCGAGGTGCTGCGGAGCGAGGCGCGCGATCGCGCCGACGACCTCGTCGCGAAACTCCGCGCCGGGCAAGAGGACGATTTCTTCAACACGGTCCGTTCGGCATCGGTCAAGCAGTTGAAGGACGAGGATTTCAAGCAGTACCGTGAATACATTACCGAACTGCGGGAGGGTTTCGCGACCCGCCTCGGCGCGCCGGGCGACATCGAGTTCAGTCGCGAAACGGTGCTGAGTCCGTCGCTCGTGCGAGTCGTGTACATCGCGAAGCACGCGTTTGGGTCTGTGGCGCTGTTCGTGGTGTTTTACAACACCGCCGATGGCTGGCGCCTCCTCGGATTGACCTACGTTCTACTCGAAGACGCGCTCAAAGAGTTGCATTGAGCGCGACGAAGACAAGTTGAAGCCAAGCGGCCGGCTCCGAGACCTAAACATCCTGCGGCGTTCCGCCGCGGGTGCGGTTGCTTGCGATTGCGTTCCCAGGCGCGTTGTTCTGTTCGCCGGCCCCGGTAGGGTCTGGCGGGACTGAATCGACCTGCGTCACCCGCCAGACCCTACCGGGGCCGGCGTCGTGAACGCTTCTGGTCCACGATTGAAGTCGGAGCCGGCCGCCTTGTTTACCTGACGTGCCGCATTCGCACTGACCCGCTTCAGCGGGTCTGGATTTGGCTTTGTGGCACACACATTCCTGTCTGTGCAGTTTGACGTGCCGAGCAGCACAGACAGGAATGTCTGTGCCACAAGTGGAAAGAGACCCGCTGAAGCGGGTCGCTACGGACAGTATCGCGAGCGCCCCATGAGCGTGTTCGACTGGATCTTCCGGCGCAAGCGCGAAATCGACCCCGTCGCGCCGCCACCCGCGCCCGCGGCGGCGACGCCACCGAGCGCGCAACAGGGGGCTGACGCCCCCCGCTCGCCAAAGGTAAAACCTGCGCCCGACGCGCCCAGTGATCCATACGCCGCGAACGACTTCCTGCCCATTTCGCGGCAGGAGATCGTTGACGCCGCGAACAAGCACGGGCGCCTGCTCTCGACCGCGTTTCAGTTCGGCCGGCAGAGCGTCATCCCGCCGGTCAGCGACCCGCGCACCGAGATCATCGATCGCGCGCTCGTTACCAACGGGCTGCTCTCGCCCGACGAACTCAACGAGATTCACAAAGTCGGCGAGGAGTACGAGAAGGTCAAGCCGACCGAGACGGGCATCGCCGCCGCCGCGGGCCTGGCGGGTAGTGCCGCGGTCAAGGCGTATCGCGAAGCGAAAGAGCGCGACAAGCTCCGCAAGAAGACCGAGTCCGCCGCGCGTAAGAAGGCGCACGCCGAAGCCGTGAAGAAGCGCCGCGCGACGGACATCATCTTCCTCGGGCGCGGCGTGTCCGGTCGGCTCCACATGCGGATGAGCGACGAGGGGCGACTGACCGCGCACGGGTTGCCCGTGATGCACGCGCCCGCGGACGTGGCAAAGGCGCTCGGCCTCACGATCAAGCAACTCCGGTGGCTCGCGTTCCACACCGAAGTCGCGACCCGCACGCACTACGTCAAGTTTCAAATTCCCAAGAAGTCCGGCGGGATGCGCACGCTCGCGGCACCCCACAAGACGCTCAAGGCCGCACAGCACTGGATACTCGCGAACGTGGTGAACACGTTCCTGGTGACCGACGCGGCGCACGGGTTCGTCGCCGGTCGCGGGATCGTCACGAACGCGAACCCGCACGTCGGCAAGGCGGTCGTCGTCAACCTCGACCTGTCCGACTTCTTCCCGACCATCGCGTTCTTCCGCGTGCGCGCGGTGTACGAGCGCTACGGCTACAGCGGCAGCGTCGCCACCATTCTCGCGCTGTTGTGTACCGAGTGCCCGCGAACGGCGGTCACCTACGCCGGCACGAAGTACGAAGCCGCGACCGGCCCGCGCGGTCTGCCACAAGGCGCGCCGACCAGTCCCGGCCTTTCAAACCAGGTGGCGCGTAAACTCGACAAGCGGCTGCTCGGCGTCGCGTCGAAGCTCGGCCTCGCGTACACCCGCTACGCGGACGACCTCACGTACTCCGGCGGCGCGGACCTCATTGGAAAGATCGGCTGGCTGCTCGCGAAGGTGCGCCATGTTGCCCAAGAAGAAGGCTTCCTTGTCAACGAGAAGAAGACGCGAGTGATGCGCCGCAGCACCGCGCAGACGGTCACCGGCATCGTGGTGAACGACAAGCCGTCGGTGTGTCGCGACGAACTACGCCGCCTGCGCGCGATCCTCCACCGCGCGAAGTCGGAAGGGCTGGACGCGCAGAACCGCGAAGGCCGCGAGAACTTCCGCGAGTGGCTCGCGGGCAAGATCGCGTTCGTACACATGGTCCGCCCGGACGCCGGCGCGAAGCTGAAAGCCGCGCTGGATGCGCTGGGCTAACGAAGCCAGAAAGAGCCGCAGATGACGCAAGAAGAACGCAGATTAAAGCCAAGAGGCAGAGTTCTTCAAAACGCTCTCCTCTTCTTTCTCTGATCTGCGTCCCTCTGCGTTATCTGCGGCTCTTCTCCCTTGCTGAGAAGTCTTCGCCATGCCGACACGACTGAGGGACGTGCAGAAGGAAGAGCCGCAGATGACGCAGAGGGACGCAGATTATACTTCGCGCGGCCAGAGGTAAGACGACTCGTTCTTGACGAGCCGGGAGCGTAAGCGACGGATAACGCTGTCCGTCGCTTACGCTTCCGGCTCGTCAAGAACGTCTCAATCGTGGCCGCGAGAAGTATAAAGGCAGAATGCAGTGATTGAAAACAATCTCTGCTTGTCTTAATTTGCGTCCCTCTGCGTCATCTGCGGCTCTTCTTCTTGCTCTTGGAAACCTCCCATGCGTCTCCTCTCCCTGATTGTGCTACTGACGCTCGCCTTCGGCTCGCGGCTAACGGCCGCGCCCAAGCCCAACATCATCTTCCTTCTCGCCGACGACCAGCGGTTCGACACCATCGCGGCGCTCGGCAACCCCGAAATCAAAACCCCGAACCTCGACAAGCTCGTCGGTCGCGGGTTCCACTTCACGAACACCTACTGCCAGGGCAGCATGATTCCGGCGGTGTGCGCGCCGAGCCGCACCATGATCCTCACCGGGCGGTCGCTGTTCCGCATACCGAACCCGCAGGCGAAGACCTACGACGGCCCGACGCTGCCCGGCATTTTCGACGCCGCCGGGTACGCGACCCTGCACGTCGGCAAGCCGGGCAACTCGTTCCGCGTCGCGCACCAGAAGTTCGCGAAGAACGTCGAGATCGCGCACCAGAACGCGCCGACCGCGCAGAAGTGCGCGGACGCGGTCATCGACTTCGTGAAAGCGCACGACGGCAAGAAGCCGTTCTTCGTGTACCTCGCGCCGTCCGTGCCGCACGACCCGCGCGTCGCGCCGGTGGAGTTCCACAAGCTCTACGATCCGGCGAAGATCACGCTGTCCAAAAACTTCATGAAGCAGCACCCGTTCGACAACGGCGAACTGAACGTCCGCGACGAGAAGCTCGCCCCGGTGCCGCGCACCGAAGACGAGATGCGGAAGCACCTCGCCGACTACTACGCGTGCATCAGCGCACTCGACCACGAACTCGGTCGGGTACTCGCGGCGGTGGCGGAGGCGAAGCAGACCGAGAACACGGTGGTCGTGTTCACCAGCGACCAGGGTCTCGCGGTCGGCGGGCGGCACGGGCTGATGGGCAAGCAGAACCTGTACGAGCACTTCAAGTCGCCGCTCGTGGTCGCCGGGCCGGGCGTGCCGAAGGGCAAATCCGACGCGCTCGTTTACCTGTTCGACCTGTTCCCGACGCTGTGCGACCTGACCGGCGTGGAGGTGCCGAAGGGCGGCGAGGGCAAGTCGCTCGTGCCGGTGATAACGGGGAAGGAGACGAAGGTACGCGATCACCTGTTCGCCGCGTACAAAGACGTGCAGCGGATGGTGCGCGACGGCCAGTGGAAGTTGATCTGGTATCCGAAGGTCGAACGCTTCCAGTTGTTCGACCTGAGCGCCGACCCGGACGAAGTGAAAGACCTGTCCGGCGACAAGGCGCACGCGAAGAAGCTTGAAGAGATGCGCGCGCTGCTCGCACGCGAACAGAAGACTTGGGGCGACACCGCGCCGCTTGTGAAGTGATCTCTTCAGGGTAGTCCGCTCGCTCCGCGAGCGGTGTTCTACGGCGGTGATCGCTATCGGCCCGACGCAGTAACTTCCTGACGCGCATCGCACCGCTCGCGGAGCGAGCGGACCACCCTACACCACATTCGGAGTTCCCATGCGACTGTTCCTCTCCCTCGCCGCACTCGCGTTCGCGCTGCCCGCGCTCGCGGCCGACCCGCCGAAGCACCCCGGCCATCGCGTCCTCGCGCAGGACAAGGGGCACGTCGCCATCATCGGGCTTGACGGCAAAGTCGAGTGGGAGGTGGAGTGCAAGTACAACTCGCACGACATCGCACTCCTGCCCAACGGCAACCTGCTGCTGCACACCGCCGCCGCGACCGTCACCGAGATGACGCCCAAGAAAGAGGTGGTGTGGAAGTACGAGGCGAAGCCGAAGGAAGGCTACAAGGGGCGCATCGAGGTTCACGCGTTCCAGCGCCTCGCGGACGGCAACACGCTGGTCGCGGAGTCTGGCAACAAGCGCCTCGTGGAGGTTGATAAGGACGGCAAGATCGTGAAGGAAATCGCGCTGAAGGTCGAGAAGCCGGACCCGCACCGCGACACGCGCATGGTGCGCAAGCTCGACACCGGGAACTACCTCGTGTGTCAGGAGGGCGACGGCTGCGTGCGCGAGTACGACGCGACCGGCAAAGTGGCGTGGGAGTACAAACTCGACCTGGGCGGTCGGAAGGAGTCGCCCGGTCACGGCCCGGAGGGCCACGGGACTTCGGTGTACGGCGCCTTGCGGCTCGCGAACGGCAACACCGTGATCGCGGGCGGGAACAACAACCGCGTGCTGGAAGTGGACAAGGCCGGCAAGGTGGTGTGGAGCATCGACCAGAAGGAGTTGGAGGGTATCACGCTGGCGTGGGTGACGACGCTTCACGCGCTGCCGAACGGCAACCTGATCGTGGGCAACTGCCACGCGGGACCGGACAACCCGCAACTGTTCGAGGTGACGCGCGAGAAGAAGGTGGTGTGGACCTTCAAAGACTTCAAGACGTTCGGGAACAGTACGGCGACGGCGCACGTGCTGGACATCAAGGACGT
>CANLGS010000087.1 GCA_947490035.1 Gemmataceae bacterium | reverse complement strand
GACAACTACGACTCGTTCACTTACAACCTCGTGCAGCGGTTCGGCGAGATTAACGCCGCGCTGAACATGAAGGTGGTGCGCAACGACCAGATCACGCTCGACGAGATCGCGGCGCTCGCGCCGACGCACATTGTCCTTTCGCCTGGACCCTGCACGCCGAACGAAGCCGGCATCTGCAACGACGTACTCAGGCGGTTCGCGCCCACCGTGCCGGTGTTCGGCGTGTGCCTCGGGCACCAGTGCATCGGCCACACGTTCGGCGGCGAGGTGGTCCGCAATTCGCGCATCATGCACGGCAAGGTATCGCCCATCCTCCACGATGGTCGCGGCCTGTTTGTGGGCATGACCAACCCGTTCGACGCGACCCGCTATCACTCGCTGGTCATCAAGAAGGAGACGTGGAAGAACCCGGACTTTGAAGTGTCCGCGTGGACCGCGGAGGGCGAGATCATGGGCGTGCGGCACAAGACGTGGCCGCTGCACGGCGTCCAGTTCCACCCGGAGAGCTTCCTCACGGTGGAAGGCCCGACCGTCCTGCGGAACTTCCTGGCACTCAAGGTGGTGTAAAGCAGAAGAGCCGCAGATAAACGCAGAAGAACGCAGATCGGAAAAGAAGAAGAGTTGTTTTCAAACTGTCTTCTGCTTGATCTGCGTTCTTCTGCGTTTATCTGCGGCTCTTTCTTTCGCTCACCCATCCAGTTCCTGATACACCCGCGCGTGCTGCTCCGCGAAGCGCGCCACGCCGAACCGCTCCGCGGCGCGGGCGCGGCCGGCTTCGCCCATGCGCGCCGCCGTCTCCGGGTACGCGAGCAGCATCTGCGCCTTCATCGCGAGCGCGGCGCGGTCGCCCGGCGGCACCAGGTAACCGGTCGCGCCGTCGTCGATGATCTCGCCCAACTCCGGCGTGTGGAACGCCACCACCGGCCGACCGGCCGCCATCGCCCGCAGCGCCAGTTGTTCGCCGCCGCGAACGCACGTCACCCACACCTGATCGGCGAGGAGCGTCGCGGCGGCCAGGTCCGAGCGGGCGCCGCTGAACCGGATGCGGAAGTCGTCGAACGCGAGCGCGCGGCCCAAACCTTCCGCCGCGGCGCGGTCGGGGCCGTCGCCGGTCAGCACCAGTTGGAGCGCGGGCGAGACGTAGCGCATCATGTCGAACGCCGGGACCGTGTCCTTCCAGCCGTGCGCCGCGTCCAGGCGCCCGCCGGCGAAGATCAGTGGCGCGCCGTCGGGCGCGCCCACGTCGCGGCAGAACGCGTCGCGGTCGGGCGCGGTTGGGGGCGGCGCCACCGCCGGCGCGATGCGCGTGAGCCGGTCGCCGATCACCCCGGCGCGCCGGTAGCGCTCGCCTTCGGCCCACCCGGTCGCGATCACGCGGTCGGCGCGCCGCAGTTGGCGGGCCGCGAGCCACCCGCCCACGCCGCCACCGGGTTCCGCCGCGCCGGTCGCCACGAGTCGCGGGGCGTTGCCCTCGCCGTTTCGCGCCAGGCACACGCGCGCGACCCGCACCGCGTCGGCGCCGAACGCGTGCAGCACCGCCGCCCCGGACTCGTGTACGGTCCGCCGGAGGCGGCGTATCCCGCTGAAGTCGAGTACGTTCCGTACCGGTAGCGCGGTCGCGGGGATGCCGGCGGAAAGGAGCGTGTCCGACGCGGCACCGGTCGCCGGTCCGAGCGCGCCGACCGCGACCGCGAACCGGTCGCGCGGCAGCGCCTGCGCCAGCAGCGCGAGCTGCCCCGCCGATTCGCCGTCGCCGAGGTCGGAGGTAAGGAAGAAGAGCTTCAAGGCGTCGTGTTTCGTGGTGGGTGTTTGTTCGCGCTCCCCCGCGCGGACTTCGGGTCGCGGCTAACCAGACACCAGACACTATTCCCCCGGCTGCAATACCCCAATGTACGGCAGGTGGCGGTGTTCGTCGTTGAAGTCCAACCCGTAGCCGACGACGAACCGGTCGGGGATCGTGAACCCGACGAAGTCCGGCTCGAACGGCACCTCCTGCCTGCCAACCTTCCGCAGCAGCACCGCGACCTTGATGGACGCCGCGCCGCGGTCGATCAGGTGCGCGACCACGCGCGTCAGCGTCTTGCCGGTGTCGAGGATGTCGTCGAGCAACAGGATGTGCTTGCCCGCGATGTCCGGCAGCAGTTCGTCGCGGATCTCCAGGCGCCCGGCGACGAACGTCTCGCCGCGATAGCTCGACGCGGTGATGAACGCGACCCGCAGGGGCAGGTCGATTTTGCGGATGAGGTCGGCGGTGAAGATGAGGCAGCCGGTCAGGATGCCCACCACCGTGACCGGCTTGCCGTCGTAGGCGCGAACGATCTGTACGGCCAGTTCGTCCACGCGTGCGTGGATGCGGTCGGCGGGGATGAGCACTTCCATAACGGCCGGCTCCGCGGATCGACGCACTGCCCTGCCGGGGCGGGCGCTAAACGCCTCTGCACACAGTCTAAGTTTTCTTCTTGGCTGTGGCCTTCTTCGCGGCCGGCTTCTTGACCGTCACGGCCTTCTTGACCGGCGCGGCGACTTTCTTGACCGCCTTCTTCGCGGCCGGCGCGGCCTTCTTGACGGCCTTCTTGACCGGTGCCGCCACCTTCTTGACGGCCTTCTTGACGGCCGGCGCGGCTTTCGCGACCGCCTTCACAACGGCCTTCTTCGCGGGCGCCGCGACCTTCTTCACGGCGTTGACCGCCTTCTTGACGGCGGGCGCGGTCTTGCCCTTGGCCGCGTCCTTGCCGGCGATGGCGCCGCCGATGCCGCCGAGGACGGCGCCCACCGCCGCCCCGAGCGGGCCGAGCAGCGACCCGGCCGCGGCGCCGGTCGCCGCGCCGACGGCCTCGGTGCCCTTGTCGCCTTCGTTGTCGTGAGTCTCGTTCGCCATGTGACCTCTCCGAGTTCGGGTGGAGACGCACAGGTGTTCGCAACCCGTGCGGCGCGAGCAGCGGCGATGCGGTTGCTACACTGTCCCTACGATACCACACGCGCCCGCAATACGCGGGCGCCCGTGGGGGTAAAACACCGGAACGGCGCGCGACATGGCCAAACGACTCGACCACGTCCTCGTAATCGACATCGAATCGACGTGCTGGGACGGCGGGTTCCCGCCCCGCGGCGAGGCGAACGACATCATCGAGATCGGCCTGACGCCGCTCGAACTGAGCAGCGGCAGGCGGCTGGAGAAGCGCAGCATCCTCGTGCGCCCGGAGCGGTCGAAGGTCAGCCCGTTCTGCACGAGCCTCACGACCCTCACGCAGGAGCAGGTGGACACCGGCATTCTGTTCAAGGACGCGTGCAAGATTCTGGAAGCGGAGTACCTGTCACAGGAGCGGCTGTGGGCGAGCTTCGGCGACTACGACCGCCGGCAGTTCGACAAGCAGTGCCGCGACGAGGGCGTGCGCTACCCGTTCGGCCCGTCGCACCTGAACATCAAGACGCTGTGCGCGATGTCCAGGGGGCTGCCGACCGAGATCGGGCTGCCGCAAGCGATGGCGCTCCTCGGCCTGCGGCTCGAAGGCACGCACCACCGCGGCCACGACGACGCGTGGAACATCGCGGCCGTGCTGTGGGAACTGGTCAAGAAGTTCCGCGGGTGATGTCGTGCGTTGCTCGGTTGAAATGATGGCTTTTGGCTTTGTGTTGTGGCACAGGCTTCCAGCCTGTGTTTTTCAGGCACGCAGGCGGGAAGCCTGTGCCACAAACAGGCTCCATGATTTCAACCGAGCAATCAGGCGAGACAGGTTCGACCCTCCAGATTCCGGAGTTTCCGAGATGAAGCCCGACGCACAGAAAGCCCTCGGGGCGGACATCCGGTTGCTCGGGAACCTGCTCGGGCAGGCGATCCGCCGGCTCGCGGGGGATGCCGCGTTCGACCTGGAAGAAGAGGTCCGCGCGGCGGCGAAGGAGCTGCGCGCGAACCCGTCCGCCGGCGCCGCCCGCCGGCTCCGCGACCGGCTCGGCACGCTCGACCTGCCCGCCCTTCGCGGGCTGACGCGCGCGTTCAGCGTGTTCTTCGATCTCATCAACCTGGCCGAACAGCAGGCCCGCGTTCGCGCGCTGCGGCACCGCGCCGCGAAGCCCGACGCCGCGCGCGCCGAGACCGCCGAATCCGCCCTCCGCAAGATAGCCGCGCGCGGCATTCCCGCCGACGAGGTGGCCGACCACCTCGGCCGCGCGCTCGTCGTGCCGGTGTTCACCGCACACCCGAGCGAGGCCCGCCGGCGCACCGTGCTGGAGAAACTCGCGTCCGTCGCGCACCTCCTCGACGACATGGAGTACGGGTTGCCCACGCCCGACGAGCGCGACGCCGCGGTCGGCGCCATCGCCGAAGAGGTCGAAGCGCTGTGGCTCACGGACGCCGTCCGGTCCGCGCGGCCGTCGGTGCTGGACGAAGTGCGGCAGGTGCTGGGGTTGGTCGAAACGCGCCTGCTGGACGTGGTCCCGAAGGTGTACCGGAAGCTGGAAGCGGCGATGGCGCGAGCCTACCCCGACCACACGCGGCGCGTGCCCGCGTTCCTCCGCTTCGGGTCGTGGATCGGCGGCGACCGCGACGGCCACCCGAACGTCACGCACGCGGTCACCGCCGACGCGGTGCGTCTCCAGCAAGAAACGATTCTTCGTCACTACCTTCAGCGCACCGAGACGCTGGGAAGAAAACTCAGCCACTCGACGCCGTTCGTCGAAGCCGGCCCGGAACTGAAAGACTCGCTCGCCGCGGACGCGAAACTGTTCCCCGGCGCGTCCGCGGGCAAGGGTCAGGAGCCGTACCGCGCGAAGTGCCGGATGATCGCGGAGAAACTTCGCCGCACCCTGGAGTACGTTCACACGCACGTCGTCGATTGGGGGGCGGAGAGAACGCTCCCGCCGCCCGGCATCTATCTCGGCCGCGCGGGGTTGCTCGGCGACCTCACCCTGATCGCCGACGACCTACAGCGCGCCGGCGCCACGGCCAGCGCGAACGGGGCCGTTCGAGACTTCGTCCGCGTGGTCGAGGTGTTCGGGCTGCACCTGCTCACGCTCGACATCCGGCAGCACAGCGGCCGGCACGAAGCAGCGACGGACGAGGTGCTGCGCGCCGCCGGCGCGTGTCCTAACTACGCGAAGCTCACGCCGGACGAGCGGTTCGCGGTGCTGGCGAAGGAACTCGAATCCGCGCGCCCGCTGATCCCGGTACACCTGCCGTTCACGGCCGACACCGCGGAAGTAATCCGCACGTTCCGCACGATGGCCGCGGTGCTCGAACAGCGATGCCCGGAGGCGCTCGGGACGTACATCATCAGTTCGACCACCGACCCGGTTCACCTGCTCGAAGTGCTGCTCTTCGCGCGCGAAGCGAGGCTCTTTCGCCCAACTGAGGGCGTGAGCAAGATCGACATCGTGCCGCTGTTCGAGGCGCTCGAACCGCTCCGCTCCGCGCGCGGGATCATGACGAAACTTCTTGCGTTGCCGGTGTATCGCCGACAACTCGAACTGCGCGGGAACGTGCAAGAAGTGATGATCGGCTATTCGGACAGCAACAAGGAAAGCGGGTTCTTGCAGTCCGCGTGGGCGCTCTACCGCGCGCAGACGGAGTTGACCGAACTCGGCCGGACTGAGGGAATCACCATTCAGTTCTTCCACGGGCGCGGCGGCGCGATCGGTCGCGGCGGCGGCCCCGCGAACTACGCGATTCTGGCGCAACCGCGCGGCACCGTCGATGGCCGCTTGCGGACGACCGAACAGGGCGAGATGATCGCGGACCGCTACGGCCACCCCGCCATCGCCGAGCGGCACCTCGAACAGGTGCTGGACGCGGTGCTGCGGACGAGCTTTCCCGACGCCGCCGACAGCGTCGATCCGGCGTGGCTCGCGGCGCTCGACCGACTCGCGGAGTCGGCCCGCAAGCACTACCGCGAGCTGGTGTACGAGACGCCCGAATTTCTGAGCTACTTCGAGCAGGCGACGTGCATCGGCGAGATCGCGGAGCTGAAAATCGGCTCGCGCCCGGCGCGGCGCAGCGCGGCCCGCAGCATCGAGGAACTGCGCGCGATTCCGTGGGTGTTCAGTTGGATGCAGAGCCGGCACACGCTCCCCGGCTGGTACGGGCTGGGGAGTGCCGTGACCGAGTTCCTGGCCGCGAAGCCGGACGGCATGACGATGCTCCGCGACATGTACGCCCGCTGGCCCTTCTGGCGGACGCTGATCGACAACGCGCAAATGATCCTGGCGAAAGCGGACCTCGTCATCGCGCGGCTGTACGCCGACCTCGTGAGCGATCAGGAGGTCGCGTCGCGAATCTACGGGCGGATCGAAACCGAGTACCGGGGCGCGGCCGACGCGGTGTGCCGGGTCACCGGTCAAACGGCTCTTCTGGAGCGGTCGCCGGTGTTGGGCACGTCGATCGAGCGCCGCAACCCGTATGTCGATCCGCTCAGCTTCATTCAACTGGTGCTGCTGCGCCGGATTCGCGCGAACGAAGAGCCGCGCGAAGAACTCATCACGGCGGTGCTGGAGAGCATCAACGGCGTCGCCTCCGGGTTGAAGAACACCGGGTGAGCGCGGGGATTGGTAGGTGCCGCGAGCCGAGCGGCACGGCCGTCCAACGCGGAGCGCTTCCACGGCGCCCGCGTCGCTCCCACGAGGGCCAGCCCGTGCCGCTCGGCTCGCGGCACCTACCAAGACGTACCGCCGCGCACTTGCAATCGACGAATCGTCCACATAACTTATTGGCCCGGCTTGACTGCTACAGCGACACTGGGCGCCCCTCTCTCCGCGCAGCCGAAGCCTCGTCATCTGGCACGAGGATTTGCCCAATGCCCACTCTCGGCACTCAATCCCGACTGACCCCAAGTCTCAACGGGGTGCGGCCCGCCTCTTCGACCAGTACAGTGCGCACACGACCGCGTGGGATGAACTCTTCGACCGAACCGGGGCGCCGCACGCCCACTGCGGCGCGCTCGTCGAGCGGCTCGGGCGGTTTCTCACCTACCCGAGTTTCAGGCGAAGCGGACCAGCGCCGACCTCGCGTTCGTCAACCAGGGCATCACGTTCAGCGTGTACTCCGACCGGCGCGGCGTCGAGAAGATTTTCCCGTTCGACCTGATCCCGCGAACGATCCCCGCGGCCGAGTGGGTTGGCCTCGAAGCCGGGCTCATCCAGCGCGTGCGGGCGCTCAACCTGTTCCTCCACGACGTGTACAACGACCAGCGCATCCTCCGCGAAGGCGTGATCCCGACCGAACTGGTTCTGGGGTCGATGGGGTATCGCAAGGAGATGATCGGCTTCACGCCGCCGGGCGGGGTGTACGTCCACATCTGCGGCACCGACCTCATCCGCGACACCGACGGGCAGTTCCTCGTCCTCGAAGACAACGGCCGGACGCCGAGCGGCGTGAGCTACGTGCTCGAGAACCGGGCGGTGATGAAGAAGGTGTTCCCGCAACTGTTCGCGGACATCCGGGTGAAGCGCGTGGAAGACTACCCGCGGCGCCTGCGCGAAGCCCTCGCGTCGGTCGCCCCGGCCTCCGCGAGTGCGCCGCCGTGCGTGGTGGTGCTGTCGCCGGGGCAGTACAACTCCGCCTACTTCGAGCACAGCTTCCTCGCCCGGCACATGGGCGTCGAACTCGTCTTCGGCCCCGACCTGTTCGTTCACGACGATGTCGTCTACCTGAAGACGACGCGTGGCGCGCAGCGCGTGGACGTGATCTACCGCCGGCTCGACGACGACTTCCTCGACCCGGAGACGTTCCGGGCCGACAGCTTGCTCGGCGTTCCGGGTCTGTTCCGCGCGTACCGGGCGGGGAACGTGACGCTCGCGAACGCGGTCGGTACGGGCGTCGCCGATGACAAGGCGGTGTACCCGTACACCGAGGACATGATCCGCTTCTACCTGAGCGAAGAACCGCTGCTGAAGAACGTCCCGACGCACATCTGCGACCGCGCTGAAGACTGCGTGTACACCCTCGACCACCTCGACGAGTTGGTGGTGAAGGCGGTGAACGAGTCCGGCGGGTACGGGATGCTGATGGGGCCGTTCAGCACCGCGGCGCAGCGCTCGGAGTTCGCGGAGAAGATTCGCACCGACCCGCGCAACTACATCGCCCAACCGGTTGTAACGCTGAGTACCTGCCCGACGTGGACCGAAGAGGGCGTGGCCCCGCGGCACGTCGATTTGCGGCCGTATATCATCACCGGCAGTTCGACGTGGGTGTTGCCCGGCGGGCTGACCCGCACCGCGCTGACGAAGGGTTCGCTCGTGGTGAACAGCAGTCAGGGCGGCGGGTCGAAGGACACGTGGGTGTTGGAGAACGGCCGATAAATCAGTGAGGAGTGAGGAGTGAGGAATGAGGAGTGAGGAGAACAGACAAGTTCCTCACCCAGTTTCTGACTCCTCACTCCTCATTCCTCACTTGCCCCATGATCTCCCGCGTCGCGGAACACTGCTTCTGGCTGGCCCGCTACCTGGAACGGGCGGAGAACACCGCGCGCGTTCTCGAAGTGAACCACACGCTGCTCCTCGACTTCCACGTACCCGTCGAGCAGCAGTGGCGGCCGCTGCTCATCATCTCCGGGGTTCACGAGTACAAAGCGGAGCCGACCGCGGAGAACGTCCCGGGGTTCATGACCTGGGACCGCGACAACCCGTTCAGCATCGCGTCGTCGCTGGCGTGGGCGCGCGAGAACGCCCGCATCATCCGCGAGGTGATCTCGGCCGAGATGTGGGAGCGGATGAACTTCTACCACCTGTGGATGCAGGGGGCCGACGCGCGGGCGCTGTACGACGGTCACCGGAGCGAGTTCTACGCCCAGGTGCGGCGCATCAACCAGCTCCTGCACGGCATCGCCGACGCCACCATGAGCCACGGCGAGGCGTGGGAGTTCTTCAAGCTCGGCACGTACCTGGAGCGGGCCAGCCAGACCGCCCGCATCATGGACGTGAAGTATTACATCCTGTTGCCCCAAGTGGAAGATGTCGGCAGTCCCATTGATAACGCGCACTGGGTCGCGATCCTGATGAGCTGTTCGGGGTACGAGCCGTTCCACAAGAAGGCGCGGTCCGCGCCGATCGACGCGGCGACCGCGGTGGCCGAGTTCCTGATCTTCGACGAACAGTTCCCGCGCTCCGTGCGCCGGTGCTTGTGGGAGTGCGAGGCCGCGACCGCGTCCGCCGCCGGGAACCCGGTCGGCCGCGACCCGTCCGAACCGGAGAAGCGGCTCGCGGCCCTGATCGCCTATCTGGACGCGCGGAACATTCCCGACGTGATCCGCGACGGGCTGCACGAGACGCTCACGCACGTCGTCGATTCGGTCCACGACATCGGAGCGGCGATCCACGCGGCGTTCTTCGCCGCCGACATCCGCCCGCCCGGCCCGAAGGCACTGCCCGCGGCCGAGCCGGCCGGGATGTCACAGTCACAGAGTCAATCTTGAGTGTAGTCATCACGCTCCGCGTGATGTCTTGAGTGTAGTCATCACGCTCCGCGTGATGTCGGCTCTCCGGCGCGGATGGATTCAAAGGTCATTCGCATTGCCTCGCGACATCACGCGGAG
>CANLGS010000086.1 GCA_947490035.1 Gemmataceae bacterium | reverse complement strand
TGTCTCCTTGTCTCCTTGTCTCCTTGTCTCCTTGTCTCCTTGTCTCCTTGTCTCCTTGTCTCCTTGTCTCCCCTTCTCTTCCCGCCCACGGTTGCCCTTGACGCGGCGCGCGTCCCCCGGTTCTACTCGCGACCGAATTCTCGCGCCCCCACCGGGACACGCTTATGGCCACGGACACGGCCGCTCGACCCGCCGCCGCACCTACCGACCCGACGCGCCATCTGTGGCAGTTGCCCGCGCTGCTGCTCGGGATCGGCGTGTTCGTGTCCGCGTGGCAGGGGTGGCTGCCGCTCGGGAGGAACGACCCCGGTGCGGCGTTCGCGCGCGCCGTCGACAACCTGAAGACCAGTTACGAGAAGGCGACGCCCGACGCGGCCGAAATGAAGGGCCACCTGAGTACGGTCGCGTCCGGCGTGGAGACGTACCCCGACCGAGCGCCGCTGGCCCGGTTCCATCTTGGCAGCGGTTACGTCAGGCTCGCGGAGATCACACCCGCGACCGACGAGGCACGCGGGTACTGGACGCTCGCGCGGCAGCACTTTGAACTGGTCACCGAAAAGCAACTCCGCGACCCGAACGACGTGCCGAAGCTGTCGTTCCGCGCGGCCAAGGCGCGCGCCGCAATCGGGCTGCCGGCCGACGCGCCCGCGGCCGAGGTCGCGCTGCTGACGCAGGTGCTGGCCGCGCCCCCGCCCGGCGAAGAGGGCGGCGAAACGCGGCGGCTCGTCGCGGACCTGGCGCTGCGCCTGACCCCGCCGGACCTCGCGCTCGCGAAGGCGTCGCTCAAGCAGTACCTCGTCGCCGCGGGCCTCGCCAACCCGCCCGCGTCGCTGGCCCGCGCGCGGCTCCGGCTGGGCGAAATCTACCTGAACTCGAAAGAATATGACGAGGCCCGCAAGTGGCGCGCGCAGGTCGGCGGCGACGCGCCGGTCGAGGTGCTCGCCGCCGCGAAGGCCAAACTGGCGCGCGTCCTCATGGCCGAAGCCGACTACACCGGCGCCGCGAAGGAACTGGAGGTACTCCGCACCCTGCCCGGCATCCCGCCGCAGTACCGCGCGGGCGCGGCCTACGACCTTGCGGTGTGCAAGTCGAAGGAGCGCAAGCCCGACGAGGCGGCCAAGTTGTTCGAGGAGGCCGCGAAGGGGACCGGCGACGAGGCGGTCGCGGCCGCCGTCCAACTCGCCGACCTGCACCTGCGCTCGGCCGACCCGATGCGCCACAAGGTCGCCGTCGAACTCCTCGCGACTGCGGTCAAGGGCGTAACCTCGCCCGCCGGCTACAAGAACGAACGGGCGCCCATCGCCGACGTGCAGGGCGCGTTTGAACTGGCCGTCGCCACGCTCCTCGCGGACGGCGCGTTCGAGCCGGCGCTGAAGGCCGCGCACGCCTACGCCGCGGTGTCCACCGCCGGGCGCGACCGCGAGAAGCGCGCCGATGTGCTGGCGGCGTGGGGCGCGGCGCTCAAGAAGAGCAACCCCGGCGACGCGAAGCCGAAGTTCACGGACGCGGCCGTCGAGTACGCGGCGCTGGCCGCGTTCCAGCCGAAGACCGACGGCAAACTCGAAATGCTCCGCCGCGCGGCGTCGCTGTACCGGCAGGCGGACGAGCCGGCGCTGGCCGTGCTCCAACTGAAGGAAGCGGCGAAGTTGCCCGGCATCCCGGAGCCGTTCGTCGGCCCGGTGTGGGTGGAACTGGCCGACGCGCTGCTCGCGGCCGGGCAGACCGGAGAGGTGTGGAAGGTCTTCAACGAGATCATGGCGGCCGGCGCCCCCGCGTCCACCGCGACGCGCTACCGGCTGGCGCGGCAGTTCGTGGACTCGCGGCACCCCGGGTTGGTGCCCGTCGGGCGGGCGCTGTTCGAGCAGATCGCCAAGCAGCAGAACATCGGACCGGACGAGCGCGAGTTTCACGAGCGGGCGCTGACCGAACTGGCGAACGACCTGATCCGCCAGGGCAACTTCGCGGACGCCGAGTCGCGCCTGCGGTCGCAACTCCAGCTCTACGAGAACGGGCCGGAGGCGCAACTGGCGCGGCTCCTGCTCGGCGTGTGTCTGCTCCAGCGGGCCGCGGCGCCGAACGTCTCGCCCGCGGACGCGAACAGAATGCGGACCGAGGCGGTAACCGTCTTCAAGGAGATCGTCGCCGACTGCGACAAGGCCGAGAAGCGGATCGGCAAGTTGCCCGAGCGCGAGGCGTGGCTGCGACTTCAGGCCGCGCTGCGGGTGTTGCAGACGTACCAGCAGATGAAGAGGCCCAACGATCTGCTCGTCGCGGCCGACCGCCTGCTGGACCGGCACAAGGAGACGGTCGAGGAACTGATTATTCTGAGCCTGATGTACCACGCCTTCAAGCAACTGAACGAGCCGGGCAAGGCGCTGACCATCCGCGACCGGATGCGGGACGTGTTCGACAAGCTGCCGCCGTCGGCGTTCCCGCAGCAGACCGGCGAGTACAGCCGCGACTACTGGCTGAAGGTCTGGTTCGCCCCGGACCCGAAGTGATTTGTGCTTGTAGGGTGGGTCGAGGCCCGCGCTTCGCGGGGCGAAGGCCCACCACACACCGCCTATGTCTCACGGTGGGCTACAAGACTACAAGACGCTTCGCCCCGTCACTTCACGAAGCACAGAGCCGCGAGCGCGACGGTGGCGAGCGCGAACGCCGCGGTTCCCACCATCCCCATCACGGCCAGTCGCTTCCAGCGCCGCGCCCGCGCGACCGCGTCGGCCAGCGCGGCAGCCGCGGCGAGCGAACCGCGGATCGCGGTCACCTCCAGACCGGCGGTGCTTTCGTGGGCCAGTGCCGCCGCTAACGGCGGAAGTTTCCCCGACGGACGGCCGCGGCGGTCCGGCGTACTCACGAACGGCAGCAGCACCTGAACCACCTCGGCCGCCGTCTGGTAGCGGTCGGCGGGGTCTTTCGCCAGCATCCGCTCGACCGCGACGGACAACCCCTCGGGCACCTCGCCGCACAGTTGGCGCGCCGGCCGTGCGACCGACAACTGGTGCGCGAGCATCTTCGCCGCGGTGGTGCCGACGAACGGCGGGCGCCCGGTGAGCAGGTGGTAGAGCGTCGCGCCGAGGTTGTAGATGTCCGCCCGGTGGTCGGCGGCGGCGCAGTCGCGCAGTTGCTCCGGGGCGACGTAGTCGGTCGTGCCCATCACGTCGCCGACGGACCGCGCGAGTTTCGTACCGGAGTCCTCGAAGAACTCCGCGAGGCCGAGGTCGAGTACCTTCACGATCCCGTCGCGGCCGACGAGCAGGTTCGCGGGCTTGATGTCGCGGTGGGCGACGCCCTTCTCGTGCGCGTGCTGCAACCCGGCGGCGGCTTGCACCGCGTAGCTCACCGCCTCGCCCACCGGCAGCCGGCCGCGGACCGCGAGCAACCGGTCGAGCGTGTCGCCGTCGATGTACTCGAGGACCAGGAAGTGCGTGCCCTTGTCGCACGCCACGTCGTAGGCGTGGACGATGTTCGGGTGGTCGAGGGTCGCGGCGGCGCGGGCTTCTTTGTAGAAGCGGGCCACGTTCGCCGGGTCGAGCGCCTGCTTGCCGGGCAGCACCTTGAGCGCGACGCGGCGCCGCAGGGCGGCGTGTTCCGCGAGGTACACGACGCCCGTGCCGCCGGCGCCGATCTGGTTCAGGATGCGGTACGGCCCGAGCTTGAAGCCCTTGTGCTTGCCTTGCAGGATGAGCCGCGCCTGGAACGGCGTGAGGATGCCGGCCTGGATGAGGCGGGTCGCGGTGTCCGGCGCGGTGGACGGCACCGGCCCGGACCGGGTGAGGAATCCGGCGATCACGTCGTCGTCCGCGATCTCGGCGCGGCGGACGAGCGCGAGAACGGCGTCGCCGCTGCGGGGTGGTTCGGGCATTCCGGGATACCCTCAGGTGACATTCGCCGCGCGAGTAACGGCCGACTTCGCACACCGGGAGAGGGTAGGACCGGGGCGAACGTCCGCCAACCCGCGCGGCACCGTAATCGAGTCTCGGCGGGCTGAATGTGAGGCCCGCTTCAACGGTCAGGATGACACAACCGCGACCCGGTGTCAAACGTTACCTGCGCGAACCGCGCGAGCTACCGGGTTTCGCGCTCAACCGTGCCTGCCGGAACGTGCTTCGTGCCAATCGCGGATTAACCCGTTGGCGCGGCGCGCGATAGAATCACCCACGCTCAAAAAGTGTTCACTCGTCTACCGACACTACTTGCACCAGTTACCTCACCGGAACGGCTTATGGGAGCGAACAAGAGTGCCCGAAGCCGGCGTAGGACCGCTCATCAAGCGCCGTCGCTGTTCGCGGAGATGGACACTGAACCGGGTTCGGGCGACATCTTTAGTCAACTCGGAATCGACTGATCTACTCCGGGTTGGCCGGATGCGGCTGGGAGCGCGCTCCGGCAAGCGGCGACAGAATTGCTGCGCGCGATTCCGACCTTGAGTTTATTCTCCGGCGGTGGCGGTCTCGACATCGGATTCCACGACGCGGGTTTTGAAATTGGCGTAGCCGTGGAGATCGATCCGCGCTGCGTGGGGGTGTTGGCTCGCAACGCGGGCAAGCGCAAGGCACTGGGCCGCACGTCCGTTGTGGGCTGCGACATCCGCGACTACACCCCTAACTTAAAGGCGGGGTACGAGTTCGTGATCGGCGGGCCGCCGTGCCAGAGTTTCTCGGCCGCAGGCCGCCGCGCTTCCGGGGTGACGGGGATCAATGACGACCGGGGCACACTGTTTGAAGAGTTCGTTCGGATTCTGAAACTGGTGAAGCCACGCGGGTTTCTCTTCGAGAACGTGTCCGGCATCACGGACACGCGGCCGCACGCGAGCCAAAACCCGCGACACGCGCACGGTGGTTGTGGGCGGTCGCGGCGCTCGTGCCGGTGCTGGCCGTCGGCGCGGTACTCGGCTATCAAGCGTTCAAGAAGCCACAACTGGAAGTCGCGGAGCCGGAAGTCGCCAAGAACGGCACCGAACCACCCCCGGCGCAACCGCCAGTCGCGCCCGCGCCGCGCCCGAAAGTACCAGACACAGTAGTGCCGCCGAAGGTCGTTCCGCCCGTACCGATGGTCGGCAACCCGGATCGCCGCGCGGTCGATTACGTCCTCGCGGTCGGCGGTACGTGCCTCGTGCGCACCGGCACCGGCATCAAGGACGTGAAAGCGGTCGAAGACATTCCCGCCGGCCCGTTCGCGCTCGCGCTCGCGCTCGCGAACTTCACTTCCGCGCAAGGCATTACCGACGCGGGCTTGGCGAACTTCAAAAACTGCGTGGCACTTCGACACGTGTCGCTCAACAGCACGAACGTCACCGATGCGTGCCTGGAACACTTCAAAGGCGCGACGAAACTTCAGATCGTATCTGTCGCGCACACTCGCACCGGCGACGCGGGGTTGGCACACCTGAAAGGCTGCACGGCCCTCTCCATGCTTCTGCTCAACGATACACGTGTCACAGACGCTGGGTTAAAAGAACTCCACGCGATCAAAGCCCTCACAACTTTGCGGTTGAAAGGTACCAAGGTCACTTCGAAGGGCGTCGAAGAACTGGCGAAGGCGCTGCCGAAGTGCGCGATCGAGTGGGACGGCGGAAACATCGAACCCAAGCCGTGACGCCGCTGATACCATGAGCGGCAACCACCTCCTTCTCCCGGAGCCGCTCATGTCCTCTCCCGTCATTCTCGCCATCGACCAGGGCACCACCAACTCGCGCGCCGTCGTCTACGACGCGGCCACGTTCGCCGTTCTCGGCACGGCCCAGCAGGAAATCGAACAACACTACCCGCACGACGGCTGGGTGGAGCACGAACCCGAAGACATCTGGTACTCGGTCGCGCGCACGGTGCGCGAGGCGCTCGCGAAGTCCGGCCGCGACGCGAACACCGTCGCCGCGGTCGGGATCACCAACCAGCGCGAGACGGTGGTCGCGTGGGACCGCGCGACCGGCCGCGCGACCGGCCGCGCGATCGTGTGGCAGGACCGCCGCACCACCGACTTCTGCCGCGCCAACGCCGCCGACCAGCCGATGCTCGCCGCCAAGACCGGCCTCGTCCTCGACCCGTACTTCTCCGGCACGAAGATCCGTTGGATGCTCGAAGCCGACCCGACGCTGAAGGCGCGCGCCGGGCGTGGCGAACTCGCGTTCGGCACCGTCGATTCGTTCCTCATCTGGCGGCTGACAGGCGGCGCCATCCACACCACCGACGCGACCAACGCCAGCCGCACGCTGCTGTTCAACATCCACACGATGGAGTGGGACGACGAACTCCTGCGATATTTCGGCGTGCCGCGTGCCGCGCTGCCGGAGGTGAAGCCGAGCGCCGCGGAGTACGGCGTCACGAAGGGGCTGGACTTCCTGCCGGACGGCGTGCCGATCCGCGGCGTCGCGGGCGACCAGCAAGCCGCGCTGTTCGGGCAAGGGTGCTTCACCCCCGGCGAGGCGAAATGCACTTACGGCACGGGCGCGTTCTACCTACTCCACACCGGTGACACCGCGGTGTCATCGAAGCACAAGTTGCTCACCACGGTGGCCGCGACGACCGACGCCAAGCCGAAGTACGCGCTCGAAGGCGCGGTGTTCGTCGCGGGCGCGGCGGTGCAGTGGCTGCGCGACGGGCTGCACCTGTTCAAGTCGTCGGAGGAGGTCGAGCAGTTGGCGAAGGCGTCGAACCCGGCGGAACCGGTGCTGTTCGTGCCGGGGTTCGTGGGCTTGGGCGCCCCGCACTGGGTGCCCGAAGCACGCGGGGTGATCTTCGGGCTGACGCGCGCGACCACCGCCGCGGACCTCGGCCGCGCGGCGCTGGAGGGCGTCGCGTTCCAGGTGGCCGACCTGATCGACGCATCGGAGAAAGACCTGGCGAGCGGGGGGCATAAGCCCCCCGAGTCGTCCCTGCGCGTGGACGGCGGCATGGCACGGAACGACTGGTTCTTGCAGTGCCAGGCCGACGCGCTGGGCCGCGCGGTCGCGCGCGCCGCGCACAGCGAATCGACCGCGCTCGGCGCGGCGTTCCTCGCGGCCGTCGGCGCGGGACTCGCGGACGAATCGAAGCTGGGGGCGCTGGTGTC
This sequence comes from Gemmataceae bacterium, assembly GCA_947490035.1. Classification (GTDB taxonomy): domain Bacteria; phylum Planctomycetota; class Planctomycetia; order Gemmatales; family Gemmataceae; genus Gemmata. Next base: position 2,523 of record CANLGS010000086.1, on the reverse strand, counting down.
GGCCGCGACGCGGTTCGACGCGAAGTTGCCAGGGGCCGACCGCGAGAAGAAGCTCGTCGCGTGGCGGAAAGCGGTGCAGGCCGTGATCGGGTTCTATTCCGCCGGCGGCTGAGGGACGGTATCATCGGCTGGATGTGATCGAGGAGGAGGTTCACGATGATCGTTCCGACCCGGTTCCGCGCGGCGTGTTACCCCGACTCCGACGGGCAGCCCATGGCCGACAACACGCTCCAGTTCGAGTGGATCACCACACTGAAGTGGGGGTGCGAGTTACTGTTCGCGGACCGCCCCGACGTGTTCGTGGCCGGCGACCACCTGATCTACCCGGTAGACGACCCGGACGACATCATCCAAATCGCCCCGGACGTGTACGTCGCGTTCGGCCGGCCCAAAGGCTATCGCGGCAGCTACCGCGTGTGGGAGGAGGACAACGTCTTCCCGCAGGTGGTGTTCGAGGTGTGGTCGCCGGGCAACCGCTACAAGCAGATGGAAGACAAGTGGAAAGCCTACGACCTGTACGGCGCCGAAGAGTATTACATCATCTACCCGGAGCACCCGTCGTTTGTGGAGGCGTGGGTTCGCGACGAGGGGAAACTGGTTCCCGTTCCCGACATCAAAACCTGGGTCAGCCCGCGCCTCGGCATCCGCTTTGAATCGCGCAAAGGGAACCTGAACGTCGTCCGCCCCGACGGGACGAAATTCCTGACCTACATGGAAATCAACGAGCGGTTGAAGACCGAACTGCACCGCGTCGAGCAGGAGACAAAGCGGGCTGAACACGAGGCGAAGCGGGCCACGTCGGCGGAGGAGCGGGCCGAGCGGCTCGCGGCCAAACTGCGCGAACTCGGGATCGACCCGGACGCGAAGTGACGTTCGTCACGTCTTCTTGCGCTTCGCCGGCTTCTTCGCGACAGCCGCGGGCAGTTTGGCGAACAGGGTCGCGAGCGGCAGGGCGAAACCCGGCAGCACCTCGCCACCGCCAAGTGTGCCATCGGCCGGGATCGCGGTCGGCGCGCCCGGCGCGGTGTACACTTCCGCCGTGCGCGTCTCCGGGTTGATGGCCCACACCAACCGCACGCCGCCGAGAAAGTATTCGCCGATCATGTCTTGCATCTCTCGGCGGGTGTTGCTTGGGCTGAGGACTTCGACCGCGAGGTCGGGAACCAGTCGGCTGATCGGCTCGGTTGGCACCGTCCGCTCCGGGCGCTGGTCCCAGGACACGAACGACACGTCCGGTCCGCGTACCAACTGGGGCATGATTTCGATGAGGGCGTCCGGAGCGTAGAGGAAACCGATGTCGTTGGCATCGAGGAACATTTCGAGGCGGCCGATCAGCCGCGACGCGACGTGCGATTCGGGCGAACCCATCGGCTTCTCCACCAGGGTATTTTCGACGAGTTCGTACAGCTTCCGCGGGCGGCCGTGCTTGCGGAGCAGGTCGCGCTTCGTCGCGGTGCCGGGGAACGGGTCGAGGCAGATGCGGCTCGGCGAAATGCCGCCCAGTCGCTCCAACAACTCCCCCAAGTCCTCGTACTGCACCTTCGCTTTCGTGCCCGGCATTTCACGATCCTCCGTTAACGCGCCCTTGCATGAATCATCAACTAAGATAACCGCCCGCGCCCCGTTCCCCAACGTCAACCGAACGGCCACATGCTCCCCGCCGATGTGCTTCGTCAGGTGCGCCGGTTGCACCTCCGCGCCCGCCGGCTCGTGCAGTCGCTCCTCGGCGGCGAGTACCACTCCGCGTTCAAGGGCGCCGGGCTTTCGTTTGAAGAAGTGCGCGAGTACCAGCCCGGCGACGACGTGCGCGCCATCGACTGGAACGTGACCGCGCGCGTCGGCCACCCGTTCATCAAGCGGTTCGTCGAGGAGCGCGAACTCACGCTCATCCTCGCGGTGGACGTGTCCGCGAGCCAGGGGTTCGGCACACAGCAGCTCACCAAGCGCGCGGCCGCGGCCGAACTCGCGGCGCTGCTCGCGCTGTGCGCGGTCAGCAACAACGACCGCGTCGGGCTGCTCGCGTTCTCCTCCGAAGTCGAGCGCTACGTGCCGCCGAACAAAGGGCCGCGACACGTCCTCCGGCTGCTGCGCGACATCCTCGCGTTCGACCCGAAGCACCCCGGCACTGACCTCGGCGCGGCGCTCGACTACCTCAACAAGGTGCAGCGCCGGCGGGCCATCGTCTTTTGCGTGAGCGACTTCTTTGGGAACAACTTTGAAGCCGCGTTCCGGCGGGCGGCGCACAAGCACGACCTGATCGCGGTGCGCACCAGCGACCCGCGCGAGCGGTCGTGGCCCGCCGTCGGGCTGGTGCGGTTGCAGGACGCCGAGACCGGCCGGCAGGTGCTGGTGAACACCAACGACCGGCGGGTGCGAGAAGACTTCGCCGCGCACGCGGCGGCGCGCGACGAGGCGTTCGCCAAACTCGCGCGCGGGTGTCAGGCGGACCTCATCGAAGCCGGCACCGACGGCGACCACTTCGACGCGCTGCTGACCTTCTTCCGCAAGCGCGACCGCCGCCGG
>CANLGS010000085.1 GCA_947490035.1 Gemmataceae bacterium | reverse complement strand
TTCAACCGGTTCACAATCGCGGTCAGACCGGAGCGGAACCGCTTCGCTAATCTGCGCGCGGAGCAGCGCGCCAGCCCCTTCCGTTCGCACCGCCACAACCAGCACCAAAGGGCAACCGCACCGGGCGAGAGACGCGGTTCCAGACCGGGCAGACCGTCGAGAAACCGGTTGTAGCCGAGTACCTTCGCAACCACGGCGTTCGGCTTCCGTTTGCCGGTGGGCGTCGAACGCGAGGAAGGACTCGGTTCGGTCCGCGCGCCGCGCCCGGTCGCGGCCAGGAACGCGGCCTCGGTGACGCGCCCGGTAATCAAGTCGGCTTCGTGCGGATCGGCGGGCCGTGTGAAACCGGGCGGCAACTCGCGGCGCTCGTCGAGCCATTCGCGCGGCCATGCGTCCGGGCAGTGCCTCGCCCACGGCGAACCGGGTTCGGGTCGGCGCTCGGTCATTTCTTCCCCTTCCGTGTTTTGGGTTCGGGTGCGGCGTCGAACTGGTCGAGCGGTTCGCCCGCTGTGAACGTCTGAAGTGCGCCGTTGAATCGGAGCGGAACGTCCCGCGCTTGGCGGAACCGATCTTTCTCGCACTTCATCGCGGCAACGCCGCTTTTGGGATCAGCGTCGAGAATGTACGCGGCGTCTGCACCGAACTCGATTTCCGACGAGCCGCGGAACGAAGCGAGGTTCAACCCTGCGTAGGTCGAGGAACCGTTATTCGACTTCTGCCGGGCCACGGACGAAACCAACACGACGCACGCGCCCGCATTCGCCAGCACACGAACCCCGCTCATGAGCGCGTCGAGCTTCGCGCGGTCGTCACCGTCGCCGGTGCCGAACCGTTGCGCGTAATCAATCACGGCGAGTCGGGCCTCGAACGCGACCAGCGCACCGGCCAGATGCCGGAGCGTGAACGGCGGTTCGAGGAACCCGATTCGGTCGAGCAGTGCGGCGTGATCGGCTTTCCCAGATTCAACCCGTTGGCGCTCGTCGGCGGTGAAGGTCCGATCCTGAATGGCGTCCAGCGGTACGCGGGCGAGCCGGGCGAGCAACTTCTCGACCAGCGCGGCTGGTGCCATCTCGACGTTCCCGACAACGGCGCGCAGGTTCGAGTGATTCACCAACACACCGGAAACGAGTTGGAGCGTGAGCGTCGTTTTCCCCGCACCGGGCGGCGCGCCGATCAGCACGACGCGACCGGGGCGCAGGTCGAGCGCGTCGAACGGTGGGCCAGTTTGCCAGCGCTCCGGCTTCGCGTCGAGGTCGAGCGCGGGCGAACGCGCCACGGTCGCGGCGGTCACGAACTTCGCGGAAGGGGCCGTCATGCGTCACGCCCCTTCCTCTTGCCGTGTCCGATGTGTAGAGCGGCGATTAGAACTCCCGTCCAGCGACAATTAGAACTCCCGTCCGAGAGCCTCTGCCGTACGCAACCTCCAACCACGGGAGGTCTGCGATGGTCATCACCGATGGGCAAGTCCGCAAGTTGCGGCAATTGCTCGAACAACGAACCCCGTTGGCCCTCGCGGCCGGGAGGACAGGGATGTCCGACAAGACGGCACGACATTACCGCGACCACCCCACGCTCCCCAGCGTCCGTCGCAACATCCCACGCACCTACCGCACACGCATCGACCCCTTCGCCGCCGTTTGGGACGAGGTGCAAGCCAAACTCCGAGCCGAGCCGAGGCTCCTGGCCAAGACGCTCTTCGCCTGGCTCCGCCAACAACATCCCGGCCAGTACCTCGATTCCCACCGCCGCACCTTCGAGCGTCGGGTTCGCCAGTGGCGGGCCGCCAACGGTTCGGGCAAGCTCGCCATCTTCCGACAGGTACACCAGGCCGGCGACCTCGCCGCCTCCGACTTCACGCACATGGATTCACTCGCCATCACCATCGCACGCCAACCGTTCAACCACATGGTCTACCACTTCGTTCTCACCTACTCGAACTGGGAGGCCGTGAGCATCTGCATGTCCGAATCGTTCGAGGCTCTCTCCGACGGGTTGCAGAACGCCATGCACGCACTCGGCGGCGTGCCGCGACGGCACCGCAGCGACAGCCTCACCGCGGCGGTGAACAACCACTCGGCGACGCGAGAATTCCAGACCCGATACCGCGACCTGTTGGCCCACTACGGTCTGACCGGCCAGCGGATCAACGCCCGACAGGCCCACGAGAACGGCGACATCGAGTCGTCGCACGGCCACTTCAAAACCGCCGTCGATCAGGCGTTGCTCTTGCGGGGGAGTCGGGAGTTCGCCGACCGCGAAGAGTACGGTCAGTTCCTCCGGGACGTGGTGAAGGCTCGCAACGATCCTCGGCGAGATCGCTTCGCCGAAGAGGTCGCCGCGTTGAGGAGTCTGCCCGACGTGCGTCTGACGAGTTGCCTCAAGGTGCGTTGCCGCGTCGACACGGGAAGCCTCATTCACATTCACCGCAGCACCTACTCGGTGCACAGCCGACTGATCGGCGAGTGGGTGGAAGCCCGGCTCTTCGCCGACCGCGTGGAGGTCTGGTACGCGAACAAACTTGCCGACACGGTGCCGCGACTGATCGGTCGGGACAAGCACGCGGTGCATTACCGGCACGTGATCGACTCGCTGGTGCGGAAGCCGGGGGCGTTCGCGAACTACGCGTACCGGGACGACCTGTTCCCGACCACGCGGTTCCGCCTGGCCTACGACCGGTTCGGGGAACAGTTCGACGAACGCCGTCAGGCCAAGGAATACCTGGCGTTGTTGCACCACGCGGCTCGCGACAGCGAAGTGGCTGTCGATGATGCGTTGCGAGTGTTGCTGGTGAGTGACACCGCGTTGTCATCGCAAGCGGTGATCGCGTTGGCGAAGACGAGTTCGGAGCTTCCGGCCGCGACGGATGTCGTCGTGGAACCACCGGATTTGAAGGAGTTCGATACCCTGTTGCAAGTCATGGAGGACGACGATGGCGAAGACGCGGACGGAACAACTCACCCCGCCCCCGACGCGGCTGGTCGAGCACCTGAGGGAACTGCGGCTTCCCGCGTTCCGGGACCATTACCAGAGTCTGGCGGAGCGGGCGGCGAAGGAGCCATGGAGCTACCCGCAGTACCTGGAAGCGTTGGCGACGCGAGAGGTCGAGATGCGGACGCAGGGCCGGATTCAGCGGCTGGCGAAGGCGTCACGGTTGCCGGCGGGCAAGTCATGGGAAACCTTCCAGTGGTCTCGCGTGCCGAAGATCGTGATGCAGCAGATGCAGAGCCTCCGAGACGGGTCGTTCCTGGGTCGCCGCGAGAACGTGCTGGTGTTCGGGAAACCGGGTGCGGGGAAGACGCATGCGCTGTGTGCGTTGGGGGAGCAGTTGGTGCTGCAAGGCCACTCGGTGTACTTCGCGTCGTGCAGCCTGCTGGTGCAGGAGCTGTTGGCGGCCAAACGCGACCTGAAGTTGGAGAAGGTCGTGAAGCGATTGGCGGGGTTCGAGGCGTTGATCCTCGACGACCTGGGGTACGTGCAGCAGAGCCGGGAGGAGATGGAGGTGCTGTTCACGCTGTTGGCGGAGCGTTACGAGCGTGGGAGCGTGCTGCTGACGAGCAACCTGCCGTTCTCGCAGTGGACGCAGATCTTCAAGGACCCGATGACGACGGCGGCGGCCATCGACCGACTGGTGCACCACAGCGTGATCGTGGAGTTGAACGTGGCGAGTTACCGCCTGGAATCGGCCAAGTCGTCGCGAACTCCGAAAGATGCCGCCCCCGATGCGGCAGCGGGTCAGTAGGGAATTCTAGTTGTCGCTAAAGCGGAGTCCTAATCGCCGCCGAACACGGGCTAGTGGTTATGCGCGGCGTTCCGCAGTTGAGCGGGTAAAGAGGCTCCAAGATTCGGCGGGTGCGCCGGAGGGGGCGAGCGGCCCCTCGGACTCGTTCGCGTTGCCCCCATTGCTCTTGTGAGAAGTTGACTTTGTGTTGAACGGGGTCTGGAGCATCAGTTGCCTCAGTATCGACGCAAGTGCCATATCCACAAAGACTTGCCAACTGAGATGTGCCGGCAGAAGGCGTCATTCACTGACGCGGCTTGCTCAGTGAATGGGACGAAACGCCGGCTCATGCTCCTCCTCTTCCGGTTACCGCGTGTCGTCTTCGCCCCCCATCGCGCAGTCGCGGTAGGCGATGGTGACCGTTGCTCGCGAACGACGCGGCGGGCACCCTACGCATGTGGCAAACTGCCCTTCACATCGGGCAACCCGGTCAGAAAAATCGCCTCGTGCTGGTGATGGTGGTACGCCAGGAAGATGAACTCGTTCCAGGCGTTCGGTCCCTTCCCGAACTTCAAGAACTGGTGCAGCGCCGCCCTCGTGTCGCCCGCCCCCAGCAGAGACTTGTTCAGGTACGCCAACCAGTCTGCCTTCCCGAAGCCGAGAAGCACGTAAGGCGTCGTGAACCCGATGTGGTAATCGACCAGACCCAGCAGCGGCGGGCAGAGCCGGATGTACCAGAGTTCGCCCGGTGTGCCCCGGTAGCCCGCAGGGACGTGACAGCGGAACTCCTCGTCGGTCACCAGTTCCCGCAACCGGCATCGTCCTCCGTCCGTCCCCAGATGCTCGTAGATGCCCATACGGGAACCCTGCAACTGGCGGATCGTCTCGGCCACGAACGGGTCCATCCCCAGCAGGTCGGCCACGTCGAGCAGGCAGGTGCCGATGGTCTCCCGGTCCGGGCCGAAGCGCACGTCGAAGAAGGCCCAGGTCGTGAAGTAACTCGTCGTCAGCGGACTCATCGGCGGTCCGCCCGGCATGTACTCCTCCTGGGCGCGGCCGACGATCCGGCAGTACGGATCGAACTCGGCGAACGGGGACACGGCTTCGGCAAAGAAGGAGGTGAAGTTCTGGGCCGCGACGTAGGCGGCGTGGAGCGGGTCGTGGCCCGAACGGACCAGCGACTCGACGCTGTTCACGTCCGTCGGGACCGTGGCGAAATCGGCGGCGGCCTGACGACGCAGGTCGCCGCGTTGCTTTTTTGCTTTGCGGAATCGGGCCGCCAGTTTCTTGCTGATCGCTCCCATGTCACACCACCCGTCCCGTGTTGAGTGCGTCGGTCGGTTCCACCCGCGCGGCGGTTCGTACTCGTCGTTGGGATACGATAGCCGGTGCCGCATCGTGAACGCTACCCCGGCGCACAACGAGGACAGCCGATCTCCTGATTCGGTCTTCAGGTCAACCTGTCCAACTCTGGATAGCCCCGCGCACTGCGGGTACAATGTGGCTCCGTTGCCTCCGCTTGCTCTGAGTGACGCGCGCCATGTCCGACCCCGACCTCACCGCCTTGAAGCCGCCCGCCCCGGCCGTCACCCCCGCCAGCGCCACGAGTGCCGCCACCTCCACCGGGTTGCCACAACAGATCGGCCGCTACCGGGTCGAGAAGGTGCTGGGTCGGGGCGGGTTCGGAGTGGTCTACCTGGCGCACGACGACCAGTTGCAACGCCCGGTCGCGATCAAGGTGCCGCACCCGCGCCTGGTGGCCCGGCCCGACCAGTCCGAAGCGTATTTGGTCGAAGCCCGCACCGTCGCGGGTCTCGATCACCCGCACATCGTGCCCGTCTTCGACGTGGGCGGCACCGACCAGTTTCCGTGCTTCGTCGTGTCGAAGTTCATCGACGGCACCGACCTCGCCGAGCGGCTCAAACGCGGCCGTCTCGCGACGCACGAGGCCGTGGAACTCGTCGCGACGGTGGCGGAGGCGCTGCACCACGCGCACAAGCACGGGCTGGTTCATCGGGACGTAAAGCCGGGAAATATCCTCCTCGACGCCAGCGGCAGACCGTTCGTGGCCGACTTCGGGCTGGCGCTGCGGGAACAGGACGTGGGCACGGGGCCGGGGTTCGCCGGAACGCCCGCGTACATGAGTCCCGAACAGGCGCGGGGCGAGGGGCACCGGGTTGACGGCCGCAGCGACATCTTCAGTTTGGGTGTCGTGTTCTACGAACTGCTGGTCGGTCGGCGGCCGTTCAAGGCCGACTCGCAGGCGGAGTTGTTGGAGCAGATCACGAGTTTCGAGCCGCGCCCGCCGCGTCAGTACGACGATGGCAACCCGAAGGAACTGGAACGGGTCTGCCTCAAGGCGCTGTCGAAGCGGGCGTCGGAGCGGTACTCGACGGCGAAGGACATGGCCGACGACCTGCGGCACTTCCTGACCGAACAGCCGCAGCCCGTGACGACAGGCACGGGGGTGCCAGTGGTAGCGCTGGTCGTGCAACCCCCTTCAACCGTGGCTGGGGCCGGTGCTGCCGTCACGCCCGCGACGCCGGTTTCGGACAGCCGGCCGATCAAGATCGTCCCGAAGGGGTTGCGGTCGTTCGACGCGCACGACGCCGACTTCTTTTTGGAACTGCTGCCGGGTCCACGGGACCGGGATGGGTTGCCGGACAGCCTGCGGTTCTGGAAGACGCGGGTCGAAGAGACGGATGCTGACAGCACCTTCACCGTGGGCTTGATCTATGGGCCGTCGGGGTGCGGCAAATCTTCACTCGTGAAGGCGGGGCTGCTGCCCCGGCTGTCCGAGAGCGTGATCGCCGTGTACGTCGAGGCGACCGCCGAGGAGACGGAAGCGCGGTTGCTGAACGGTCTGCGGAAACGGTGCCCGGCGTTGCCGGCCAACCTGGGGTTGAAGGAGACGATGGCCGCACTACGCCGGGGCCAGGGCGTTCCGGTGGGGAAGAAGGTGGTCGTCATCTTGGACCAATTCGAGCAGTGGTTACACGCGAAGAAGGACGAGACCAACACGGAGTTGGTGCAAGCCCTGCGACAGTGTGACGGTGGTCGGGTGCAGTGCGTCGTGATGGTGCGCGATGACTTCTGGTTGGCCGTGAGTCGTTTCCTGCGTGACCTGGAAGTGCGCCTGGTCGAGGGGCAGAACAGCGCGCTGGCCGACCTGTTCCCGATCCGCCACGCCGAAAAGGTACTGGCCGCGTTCGGCCGGGCCTTCGGCGTGTTGCCCGATACTTCCGCCGAGGTCGGCAACGACCAGAAGGAGTTCTTGACGCAAGCGGTGTCCGGTCTGTCGCAAGAGGGCAAGGTCATCTCGGTGCGGCTGGCTTTGTTCGCCGAAATGATGAAGGGCAAGTCGTGGACGCCCGCGACACTGAAGGCGGTGGGCGGTACGGAGGGCGTCGGCGCGACGTTCCTCGAAGAGACGTTCAGCGCCGCGACCGCTCCCCCCGAACACCGCTACCACCAGAGGGCAGCGCGGGGCGTTCTCAAAGCCTTGCTGCCCGAATCGGGCACGGACATCAAGGGTCACATGCGGTCGCACGGCGAACTGCTCGAAGCGTCGGGGTACGCGAGCCGGCCGAAGGACTTCGACGACCTCGTGCGGATTCTCGACGGGGAAATCCGGCTCATCACGCCGACCGACCCCGAAGGCAAGGAAGAAGGCGAGCCGGGTGGCGTCAGCCCCCGGAGTTCGGGCGAGAAGTATTACCAACTCACGCACGACTACCTCGTGCCGTCGTTGCGGGACTGGTTGACGCGGAAGCAGAAGGAGACGCGGCGGGGCCGTGCCGAACTGCTGCTGGCAGATCGGGCGGCGGTGTGGGCCGCCCGGCCAGAGAACCGGCAACTGCCGGCGCTATTGCAGTGGTTCAGTATCCGCTGGCTGACGGCGAAGAAGAACTGGACGCCGCCGCAGCGGAAGATGATGCGGAAGGCGACCCGCTACCACGCGGTGCGGGGAACGGCCCTTGCCGTTCTGTTGGCCGTAGCGACGTTCACGGGGCTGGCAGTCCGAGATCGGGTTCAGGAACGTGCCAATGCCAATTACGCTGCGATGCTGGTGGGCCGGGTCTTCGACGCCAACATCACCCAGGTGCCCGGAATCATCAACGAGATGGAGCCGTACCGGAGATGGACTGATCCACTGCTCAAGGAGGAGAAAGAAAAGTCAGCACTCGATTCCCGCAAGCAACTGCACGCCAGCCTCGCGTTGTTGCCGGTGGACGCGGGTCAAGTGGTCTATCTCTCCGAGCGGTTACTCACGGGCGACCCGTCGGAGGTGGTCGTCATTCGCGAGGCGCTTGCGGGGCACAAGGCCGAAGTGACGGAGCGGCTGTGGGAGGTGCTGGCGAACTCGAAGGCCGATCAGGACCGGCGTCTGCGGGCGGCCTGCGCGCTGTCAGTGTTCGCGCCCGACGATTCGCGCTGGGAGAAGGTCGGTCGCGATGTGGCGGCCGCGCTGGTCAACCAGGAACCGTTCGTGATCGCCCCGTGGGCGAACGCCTTGAAGGGTGCGGGGCGGTGGCTGATTCCGTCGCTGGCTGAGTTTCTGGTGGACGAGAGCCGGAGTTTATCGGTCAAGGTTCTGGCGGCCAAAGTGTACGGCATCTTCGCGGCCGATGCGCTCGATGCGGTCGCCCGACTGGAAAAGCAATTGACCGAGGCGAGTGCGCCGGATGCGAAGGAAGACGCGAATTTCACGCTGGCGAAGCGGCAGGCGAGTATCGGGGTGGCGCTCTTGGTGATGGGCAAGGGGGAGAAGGCGTGGCCGCTGTTGCGGCACCGGGCGAACCCGACGGTGCGGAGCTACTTGATCGAGCGGCTGGCACCTGGCGGGGTCGACCCGAAGGTGCTGGTGGCCCGCTTGTGGGACGAGCCGGACGTGTCGGCGCGGCGGGCCATTCTGTTGAGTCTGGGCGAGTACGGCCCGGATCGGTTGTCGTCCGGCGAGCGTCAGAAGTTGTCGGGACTGTATCGTGACGATCCCGATCCGGGGATTCACGGGGCGGCCGAGTGGGTGCTGCGTCAGTGGGGTGCGTCGGGCGAGTTGACGGCCATCGACAAGGGGTTGGGGACGGGCGAGGCGAGCCGGGTGGCGTCAGCCCCCGGAGGTCCGCGCCGGTGGTATCTGACGAGTCAGGGGCACACGATGACGGTCGTCGTGAAGCCTGGCGAGTTCTGGATGGGTGAGGGGGAAGTGCGTCACCGGAAGCGGATCGAGCGGAGTTTCGCGATTGCGTCGAGGGAAGTTACGGTGAACCAGTTCCTCAAGTTTCGCAAGGACCATGAGTACGACGAGCCGTTTGCTCCCACGGGCGACTGCCCGGTGAACAGGGTGTCGTGGTACGATGCGGCGGCGTACTGTAACTGGCTGAGTGAGCAGGAAGGGATACCGAAGGACCAGTGGTGTTACGTTCCGAACGCGAAGGGCGAGTACACGGCTGGGATGTCGATGTCCCCGGACTACTTGAAGCGGACGGGTTATCGTCTGCCGACGGAAGCGGAATGGGAATACGCATGTCGTGCGGGTGCCGACAGCGCGTATTCATTTGGTGAGAGCGAAGACCTGCTGGGGAAGTACGGTTGGTTCGACGGGAACTCGTTGGGGAAGAGTCACCCGGTGGGGTTGATGAAGTCGAACGACCTGGGCCTGTTCGACATGCACGGCAACGATTGGGAGTGGTGCCAGGATGTGTACCGGGAATATCCCAAAGCAGCGAACAACATGGCAACCGTTGACGCGGATATTAGTACAGATATAAGTTCAAACGATAGCCGTGTGTTGCGTGGTGGCTCGTTCACCAATCTACCGTCGAGCGCTCATTCCGCCTACCGTAGATTCCACCAGCCGTCCGTCCGTTACAACTACTTCG
>CANLGS010000084.1 GCA_947490035.1 Gemmataceae bacterium | reverse complement strand
GTCGTCTCCGGGCGCACGCCCGCCTTCAACGACCCGCTTCGCGTTTGCAACCAATCCGGGACCGTCATCATTTCGCCTCTGGTGAACCGCGACCGCGAGGGAGCGGGTGGAACACGGCCACCCGCTCACCCAAAGTATCACTCCGGCAGCGGCTTGTCCTTCGTCTCGGGCAGGAACGGCAGCACGATCAGGCCGATGAGGAAGATGCTGCACATCGTAAGTCCGGCGTACCGGAACGGCATGCTCTCGCCTTCCGACTTCGCGCTCGCGAACACTTCCGTCGTCAGGACCCCGAGCATGAGCGGGCCGCTCGCCGCGATGAACCGGCCCACGTTGTAACAGAAACTCGTGCCGGTGCTGCGCAACCGCGTCGGGAACAGTTCGGGCAAGTACACCGCGTACCCGCCGAACAGCGCGAGCATGCACACGCCCATCAGGAAGTTCATCCAGAGGATGTCGGTCCGCGTTTCCATCTTCCAGAACACCAGGGCGACGCTGGCGGCGGCGGCGACGAGGGTGATGGCGAACGCCGGCTTGCGCCCGATGCGGCTGGCGAGCCACGAGAACCCGGCCATGCCGCAGAACGCGCCGATGTTGATCGCGAGCGACGTGACCCCGGCCCAGATGATCCGCTGGCCCGCGAGATACCGTCCCCGGTCTTTCTCGATTGCCAGCGCCGACTTCTCGGCGTCGGTGAGGTCGGCCTCGGGCTTCGCCTTCCCGGTCTTCACGGCGTCTTCCTGTCCCTTCGTCATCGGGTGCAGTTCGGCCGCTTCCTTCGCGAACGTCGGCCGGAAGATCGTCTGTTGGAGGTCCACCGAGAAGAACGCGATGCCCCACAACCCGACCACGCCGACGAACGACAGCAGCATCCCCAGCAGCGCGTGCTTGCGGGTAGTCGGGTCGCTGAACAGGTCGCCGTAGGAGCCGAGTTTGCGCCCGGTGCCGGCGTCGGCCGCCGCCTTCGCGCGGACCCACGACTCCGGTTCCTTGAGGCGCCGTTGAATGAAGATCACGAGCAGCGCGGGGAACAGTCCGATGAGGAACAGGATGCGCCACGCGTTTAACTTGACTGACTTCAGCGGGTCGAGGTAGCCGTTGAGTTCCAACAGCCCCAGCGCGATGAACATCAGCGCGGCGGTGCAGTTGCCCACGGCCGAGAGTGCTTGCATCAAACCCAGCGTAAACGGCCGCGCGTGCGACGGCATGGTTTCGGCGAGCAGCGCGACGGCTGCCGCGAACACGCCGCCCACCCCTAATCCCGTGAGGAACCGGTACAGGCAGTAGTCGTATGGCCCCTGCGACAGCGCGCTGAAGCCGGTGAAGAACGAGTACAAAAGGATGGTGTACGTGAGCGTGCGAACGCGGCCGATGCGGTCGCCGTACATGCCGAACACCAGTCCGCCCGTCGCCCAGCCGATGAGGAACACCGACGTGGACCGCGCGGCCCACGTCTTTACCTCGTCCGCGTTGGCCGTGGCCCCGCCGAGCAGGTCGGTTAACGACATCACGCGCGCGAGATTGAAGAGTTGCTGGTCCATGCAGTCCGCCATCCACGCGATGGCGGCCACGAAGAACACGAACCACTGATACCGGTTCAGGTCGCGTAGCGTGGCCCACCCCTTGCGGGCGGTTCGCGGTGCGGCCGGGGGCGGGGCGGGAGAGTCAGCGGACATTGGCGTCTGTTCCTGGCGAGCGGGGGGCGTCAGCCCCCTGTTGATTAACGAGTCGCGGTTCCGCAGACATTACCCGGCGGCGGGTTCCGACGCCAGCATTTCCGCCGGTGCCGCGAAGTCGCTATGATAGTTCTTTCGCTTTCGCGTGAGCAGAGGACGTTCGGAATGCCCGCAGAGCGCACGTTCCCGCTGGCCGTCGGCTTCCTCGGCGCCGGGCAGATGGCTACCGCGCTCGCGTCCGCGTGGACCAAAGCCGGTTTGCTCGATGTCGCCCGCAGCATCGCGGCCGACCCGCACCCGGACGCCCGCGCCAAGTTCCGCGCCGCGACTGGCGTGACCGCCGGCGAATCGAACCTCGGCGTCCTTGCCGCGTGCGACGTGATCGTACTCGCGGTCAAGCCGCAGGTGATGTCGGCGGTTCTTGCCGAACTGAAGCCGGCCGTTCGCGCGGCGCACCTCTTCGTGTCCATCGCGGCCGGCGTTACGCTGGACACGCTCGCGCTTGGTCTGGGCAAAACCGCGAGTGCCGTGCGTGTGATGCCGAACACGCCCTGCTTGGTCGGGGCGAGCGCGAGCGGGTTCTCTCCGGGGGCGACCGCGACGCCCGAAGACGCGGCCCTCGTGGAGCGACTCTTCGCCGCGGTGGGGATCGCGTACCGCGTGCCCGAACACCTGCTCGACGCGGTGACCGGGTTGAGCGGCAGCGGCCCGGCGTTCGTGTACCTGTTCATCGAAGCGCTGGCCGACGGCGGCGTGAAGTGCGGCCTCCCGCGAGCGACGGCGCAGGCGCTCGCGGCGCAAACCGTGATGGGCGCGGCGAAGATGGTGCTCGAAACGGGGCAGCACCCCGGCGCGCTGAAGGACGCGGTCGCGAGTCCGGGCGGGACGACCATCGCCGGGCTTCACGCGCTGGAGCGCGCCGCCTTCCGCGCCGCCGCAATGGACGCCGTCGAAGCCGCCACGAATCGCGCGCGAGAGTTGGGGAAGAAAGAATAAGAGTGTTCACCGCAGAGACCGCGGAGACCGGAGAGAGAAAACAGAGAGTGTAAGACGCTCGTGTTTTAACTTTCTGTTTTCTCTCTCCGGTCTCCGCGGTCTCTGCGGTGAAACGGTTTTGTGGTTTCTCTTATGACAAACGAACTCGTCCTGATCTTCGACTTCGGCTCGCAATTCGGGCAGCTCATCGCCCGGCGGGTGCGCGAGCAGCACGTGTTCTGCCAGGTCGTGCGCCACGACCTCTCGGCCGCGCGCGTGAAGGAGTTGAACCCGAAGGGGATCATCCTTTCGGGCGGGCCGATGAGCGTGTACGAACCCGGCGCGCCGCACTGCGACCCCAAGCTATTCGACCTCGGCATCCCGATACTCGGCATCTGCTACGGGATGCAGCTCGCGTGTCACTTCCTCGGCGGCAAGGTGGGCCAGACGGCGCACTCGCGCGAGTACGGCCGCGCCACGCTGAACGTGAC
Source organism: Gemmataceae bacterium (assembly GCA_947490035.1). Classification (GTDB taxonomy): domain Bacteria; phylum Planctomycetota; class Planctomycetia; order Gemmatales; family Gemmataceae; genus Gemmata. The sequence continues at coordinate 6,504 of CANLGS010000084.1, read as the reverse complement.
CGACCGCAACAGCATCTTCGCGGGTTATCCGGCCGAATCGACCGTGTGGATGAGTCACGGCGATCAGGTGCAAAATGTGAGTGCCGACTTCCTTCCGCTCGCGTCCACGGACACTTGCCCGCTGGCGGCGGTGAAGCACAAGAGCCGCCCGCTCTTCGGCCTTCAGTTCCACCCGGAAGTGGCGCACACGCCGCACGGCGGGCAGATCCTCGCGAACTTCCTACGCGACGTGTGCGGTTGCTCGGGCGCGTGGAAGATGCAGGCGTTCATCGACAACACCGTCGCCGGCATCAAGGCGAAGGTCGGCAACAAGCGCGTCATCTGCGGGCTGTCCGGCGGCGTCGATTCCAGCGTGTGCGCCGCGCTGCTCGTGAAAGCCATCGGCGCGCAGGTCGCGTGCATCTACGTCGATAACGGTCTGATGCGCGAAGGCGAAACGGAACTGGTGAAGCACACGTTCCGCGACTGGTTCAAAGCGGACCTGCACGCGGTGGATGCGAAGGAGCAGTTTCTGTCGGCGCTCGCAGGGGTGAGCGACCCGCAGCAGAAGCGGAAGATCATCGGCAAGGTGTTCATCGACGTGTTCAAGCACGAGGCGAAGAGCATCCCCGACGCGCACTTCCTGGCACAGGGCACGTTGTACCCGGACGTGATCGAGAGCGGCGGCGCGATCGACGGCCCGGCCGCGACGATCAAGCTGCACCACAACGTCGGTGGCCTGCCGGCTGAACTCGGCTTCGACCTGATCGAACCCTTGCGCGACCTCTTCAAAGATGAAGTGCGCAAGCTCGGCCTCGAACTCGGTCTGCCGGAAGACGTGGTGTGGCGGCACCCGTTCCCCGGCCCCGGCCTGGCGGTGCGCGTACTCGGCGACATCACCGAAGAAAAGCTCGCGACGCTCCGCAAGGCGGATACCATCTTCCTCGACGAACTGCGGAAGGCCGGGCTGTACCGCAAAACGTCGCAGGCGTTCGCGGTGCTGCTGCCGGTGCAATCGGTCGGCGTGATGGGCGACGGCCGCACTTACGAAAACACGATCTGCCTGCGGTGCGTGCAGACCGACGACTTCATGACCGCCGACTGGTCGCGCCTGCCCGAAGACCTGCTCGCCCGCGTCGCCACGGCCATCATCAACAAGGTGAAGGGCATCAACCGCGTGGTGTACGACATCAGCAGCAAGCCGCCCGCGACGATCGAGTGGGAATAGTCGAATGCGGAGCGCGGAATTCGGAATGCGGAATTAAAGAACAGAGACGTTTAGCGTCGGTCCCGAAGGGGCCGCGCCTTCACCCTGGAGACACAACGATGGCTTGGCCGACGATCATTTGCGGAGCGCTGCTGGTACTGGTGGGGATCGTGGGTTACGGCACCGCGGAGGTTCAACCGCCGCCCATGACGGCACTGATCCCGGCGTTCTTCGGGGCGGCGCTGATCCTGTGCGGCGGGCTGGCGTTCAACGTCAAGTTCCGCAAGCACGTCATGCACCTGGCCGCCATGATCGGCCTGGTCGGCGCGCTCGGCGGGTTCATGCCGCTGGTGCGGCAGTTCAGCAAGACCGGCGAGTTCGACCCGACGAAGAAGTCCGCGGTCGCGGGCGAGTTGATGATCCTGGTGTGCGTGGTGTTCGTCGGGATGTGCGTGAACTCGTTCATCCAGGCCAAGAAAGCGCGCAAGGCGAAGGAAACTGCTGGCGCGACCCCTGTGTAAGCGATCGTCAAGCCGCACCCCTGCGCGGGTGCGGCTCCTTTCGTCGCCCAATCACTTCTTGGCTTCCATGTCGTCGAGCCACTTCGACACGATGACGCAGTAGTACGCGCCACTCATGCTCGACGGGTCGCCGGGTTTGGTGGCGTACCCGCCGTCCTTGTTGCGGTGCGAGTCGATGAACTCGCGCAGCTTCTTCGTGTCCTTCGGCTTCTCCTTGAGAAGCATGAGGGCGCGCATGACGCGGTACGTCGTCTCGATGTCCGACATCCCTTCTTCTTCTTTACCCCACCCGCCGTCCTTCCGCTGCCGGGCCGCGATGATCGGCTGCGCGAGGGCGAAATTGAGCGGCAACTCCTGACCCAGGCGCAGCAGCATCGCGACTGCCGAGCCGGCGCCGCGGGCGGGGTCTTCCTTGGGGTTCGGCTCGGCGGCGAAGCCGGTCGCCACCTTCACCCACTCGTCCAGTTTGAACGGGCAGTCCTTAACGCCCCACGCCTCGACCGCGGCGGCGCCGATGCGCACTTCCTCGAACGTCTTCGCATTCTCCTTGAGGTAGTCCATCGCCTTCGCGTACTGGGCGTGCGGAATGCCCAACTCGGCCGCGGCCATCACGCCGATGCTGGTCATGGTCACGTCCGGCTTGCCGCCCGGCTCCGCGAACCCGCCGGTCTTCGGGTCGTAGCACTTCAGCACGAACGCCGCGTGCTTCTCGCGTTCGCCTTTGAGCATGGGAAAGCCGAGGTACTTGAGCGCGCGAACCGCGCCGTTGGTCGCGCGAAGCATCGGTCGCGGGGCCGCGTCGAGCTTCGGGTCTTGCGGGGCGAGGTAGAACCCGCCGTCCGGAGCTTCAAGGGCCGTGATCCACTTGACGGTTTCCTTCTTCTGCGCCGCTGTTGGCTGCGAGAACGCCAGCGAAGGGCAGAGCAACACAAACGCAATTGCAACGCGCATAACGCACTCCCTGTTTAGCGTTCGCCCCGAAGGGCGCTTACACCTTCGGCCGGAACGCCTTCACCACGCTCTCGTTCGTCGTCAGGAACGGGCCGCCGATCAGGTCGATGCAGTACGGGATGGCGGGCATCACCGCGAGCAGGCACTCGCGGATCGCGGTCGGCTTGCCGGGCAGGTTCACGATCAGCGACTTGCCGCGAATGCCGGCCGTCTGGCGCGACAGGATCGCGGTGGGCACCGACTTCAGGGAGATTTCGCGCATCAGCTCGCCGAAGCCGGGCAGCGTCTTCTCGCACACGGCGTCGGTCGCTTCGGGCGTCACGTCGCGCTTCGCCGGGCCGGTGCCGCCGGTGGTGACGACCAGGCAACAGCCCTCGTCGTCGCAGAACGCCTTCAGCGTGGCCTCGATCTGATCCTGCTCGTCGGGGATCACCAGCGTGTGCGGGGTCCACTCGCAACTGAGCGCCTCGCGCAAAAACTCGATGATCGCCGGCCCGCTTTTGTCTTCGTAGACGCCCCGACTGGCCCGGTCGGAGACGGTGAGGATGCCGATTCGCATGGTTCGATTGCGGAGTTCGGGGTTCGGAATGCGGAATGAAAGGCACTCCGCGCCGCTTATACTACCCCGCACCCGCGGCATCAGCACGGTTTTGATTCCGCACTCCGCACTCCGCACTCCGCAACTCACATGAGAACCTGGTCCTTCTCCTCCGCCGGCGCGCTGTTCTTCGGCCGCAACGCGGTCCGCATCCACCTCCGCGACGCCTGCGAACGCCTCAACGCGAAACGCGCGTTCATCGTCACCGACGCGATACTTGTGAAAGCGGGCTTACTCGCGCAGACAACCGAACCCCTTACTGCTGGCAGCGTGACGTTCGCGCACTTCGATCGCGTCACCCCGGAACCGGGCGCCGAGTTGGTGCGAGAATGCGTTGAGGCGGCGAAGGCGTTCAACCCCGATGTGGTCATCGGGTTGGGCGGCGGCAGCAACATGGACACCGCGAAACTCGTGGCGCTGCTGCTCGCGCACGGCGGCGACCCGCTAGACTACACCGGCGACTGCCGCGTGCCCGGCCCGGTGAAGCCGCTCATCTGCATTCCGACCACCGCCGGCACCGGGTCGGAAGTGTCCGCGGCGGCCGTCTTCACCGACACCGCGAACCACATCAAAGTGAGTTGCCTCAGCCCGTTCCTGCGCCCCGCGTTCGCGATTGTCGATCCGCTGTTCACGGCGAGTTGCCCGCCGAAGGTGACCGCCGATTCCGGCATCGACGCGCTGACGCACGCAATCGAAGGCTTCTGCGCGGTTCACAACGACGAGTTCCCGCTGCCGTCGGGCGAGAAGACCGTGTACCAGGGCAAGAACCCGATGGCCGACTCGATGGCCCGCGAAACTTTCCGGCTGGTTGGTACGTACCTGAAGCGCGCGGTGAAGGACGGCACCGACCTCGAAGCCCGCGACGGCATGGCGCTGGCCGCGACGCTCGGCGGCCTCGCGTTCTCAAACTCCGGCGTCGCGCTGGTCCACGCGATGGAGTACCCCGTCGGCGGCGCGGTTCACGTGTCGCACGGCGCCGGCAACGGGCTATTGCTGCCCTACGTCATGCGGTTCAACTTAGAGAAGCGGGTTCGGCAGACGGCGGAGATCGGCCTCATCATGGGCGCCGACGGCATTCGCGGCACGCCGGACGCGAACGCCGAAGCCACCATCAGCGAGATCGAACAACTCCGCGCGGACATCGGCATTCCGCTGCGACTGCGCGACATCGGCGTGACCGAGGCCATGCTGCCCGGCTTCGCGACGAAGGCGTTCGCGATCAAGCGGCTGATGCGCGTGAACCCGCGGATGCCGCAGAGCGAGGACGAAATTCTCGGCATCTACCGGGCCGCGTTGTAGGACAGGCCGCTGGCTTGTCGAAGCGTGCCGCCGCAGTTGACCCTTCAAGTGCGGCGCGGCGCGCGGGAGAAAGAGACAGGCCAGCGGCCTGTCCTACGAATCGCGTTCTAAGCTGTGGCATGAACGCGCGCAACCTGCTCGCCGTCGCCGCTTGCCTCGCGCTCGTCGCGTGGTTCTGGGCGCGCGGCGAGCGGTTCCTCGCGGCCAACGGCCCGACGTTCGACGAACCGGTCCACCTCGCGGCCGGTTACTCGTACTGGGCCACCGGCAGCTTTCGCCTGAACCGCGAAGACCCGCCACTGTTGAAGCTCCTCTGGGCCGTGCCGCTCGCGCTCGGTGATTCGCCACCGTACCCGCACGATGTCGCGCGCGAAACCAACAACGATCACTGGCACGTCGGCAACGCGCTCCTTTTTCACTCGAATCGCGCGCCAAGTGAACTGCTGAACCCGGCGCGGCGGGTGAACCTCGCGCTCGGGTGCGGCGTAGTGCTGCTCGCGGGGTGGTGGGCGTACCGGTTGTGGAACGCGCGCGCCGCGGGTGTCGGCGCGGTCGGGTTCGCGGTGTGCGACCCGAACCTGCTCGCGCTCTCGTGCATTCTCTCCACCGACATCGGCTTAACGCTCTTCACATTGTTGGCTTGCTACCTCGTGTGGGAGTACACCGCGAAGCCGTCGCGCGGGTTGCTCTTCGGTGCGGGTATCGCGCTGGGCCTCGCGCTGGGTGCGAAGTTCTCCGCGCTGGCGGTGGTCGCGGGTCTCGGCGGGGCGGGAATCGTGTACGTGCTTCGCGGCGGCGTCTTGGCTTTACCCTCGCCCCGTCTTCGGGGTGAGGGTGGCGGCGCTTCGCCGCCGGGTGAGGGGCAAGGAAAAGGCCGCGCGCTGATGGAGTTCGCGTTCCGGCTGGGGCTGATCGCGCTCGTCACGCTGGCCGCGACCTACGGCTTCGTCCACTTCGACCAGTGGGGCGCCGGGCTGAAGTTCCAACTCACGCGCGCCGACCACGGCGACGGCACGATGTACCTCAACGGCGAACTGTCGCGCACCGGCTGGTATCACTACTTCCTCGTGCTGCTGCCGCTGAAACTGCCGCTCGGGTTGCTCGCGGGCGTGCTGATCGCGTGCGTAACCGGAAGGCTGAAGGGCGCGCTGCGGCTCGCGTTCCTGCTCGTGCCGCCGCTCGTGTTCTTCGCGCTCGCGTCGTACTCGCGCGTGAACCTCGGCGTGCGCGTCGTGCTGCCGGTGCTGCCGTTCCTCTACATCCTCGCGTCTGGTCTCGCAGGGGGCGCGTGCTGTCGCGCGGCCGGGATCGCGCTGCTCGCGGTGTGCGTCGCGTGGGCCGGCGTCTCGGCCGTGCGAAGCGACCCGTACCCGGTCGCGTACTTCAACGAGTTGGCCGGCGGACCGCGCGGCGGCATCCGCCGCGTCGCGGACTCCAACCTCGACTGGGGACAGGGGCTTCCGGCTCTGCAAGCGTACCTCCGCGCGAACGGCCCGGACGTGATCTACCTCTCGTACTTCGGCACCGACCGGCCGGAGGCGCACGGCATCCGCTATCAGCCGCTGCCGACCTACGGGCGCGTCGGCGCGCCGGGCGGCGAAGTCGTTCCGCCGGACGCGGCGCGGCACGTCCTCGTTGTGAGCGCGAACAACCTGCTCGGCATCTACCTGAACGACCCGGACACGTTCGCGTGGCTGCGCGACCGCAACCCCGATGCGGTCGTCGCGGGCTGCCTGTATGTCTTCGACATCACCGGCGACGCGGACGCCGTTCGGCGCGTGCGCGCGTTGGTGAACCCCGACCGTTAGGGAGGGGGTGGAGCTAGTGCCACAACTCGGAAACGGGGTTTCATGAAATCGGGGATTTGTGTATGTCTCCCAAACACCCATTGCGAGGCGAACAGATGCCAGGGACGGCGGCGAAAGTCCGAGTCAGTGAAAAGCAGTTGG
>CANLGS010000083.1 GCA_947490035.1 Gemmataceae bacterium | reverse complement strand
TGCGCGGTGATGTCCTTGCGCGTGCGCGCGACCGGGGTGGAGGGCAGCGCCGCGGGCACGACGCCCGGCGGCGCGCCGGGCGCGCTCGCAGCCGGCGCGACTTGCGTGGTCTGCGATTCGGCCGCGACCGGTTGTGCCGGTTGTTTCGCGAAGAACACTGCCGCGACGACCACGCCGAGCACGCCGGCCAACATGCCGAGTTTCGAGTCGTTCGTCATGAGGCTTGCCTCGGGAACAGGGTGGTTCCCTCCAACTATCGCCGACAATTCCAAGAGCGGTGCGTTGACTTGAGCCGTTTCGCGGTAAACTCTGTGCCGCCGGCCGTGGCGCTCCGCGCATCGCGCGCATCGCGCACCGGCCGCACAACTTAACCCACGGGGAAGCGATGAGTCTTGCCGGTGTGCTGGCGCTGGTCGTGGTCGCGCTCGCCATCGTGCTGGTGGTCAAGGGCTGGGACGTGCGGCTCGTGCTGCTTGCCGCGGCGCTCGTCATCGCTTCGACGGCGGAAGTCACGTTCGCCACGGGGTTGGGCGGCAAGCCGGGCGCCGTCGCGGGCGTGCTGCGCGCATTTCTTGCCACCTTCTCGAACGAGAAGTTCGTCATCCCCATCTGCACCGCGATGGGCTTCGCCTACGTGCTGAAGCACACCGGCTGCGAGCGGCACCTCGTCTTGCTCCTGATGAAGCCGCTCCGCCGGGCGCGCGGGCTGCTGGTGCCGGGCGTGATCGCGGTCGGGTTCCTGGTGAACATTCCGTTGGTGAGTCAGACGAGTACCGCCGTGTGTCTCGGCGCGGTGGTGGTGCCGCTGATGCGCGCCGCGGGGTACTCGATGGCGACCATCGGCGCGTGCCTGCTGCTCGGCGCGTCGGTCGGCGGCGAGCTGCTGAACCCCGGCGCGCCGGAGCTGCTCACGGTGGCGGAGCGGACCGGCGTCGCCACGACCGTACAGACGCGGGTGTACCTCCCGCCGCTGGTGTTCACGCAGCTCGCTGTCGCGACCGCGGTGTTATGGCTGATGAGCGTGTGGTGGGAACGGCGCGCGGTGCCTTTTCCCTCTCCCGCAAGGGGAGAGGGGGAAGACGAAGAGCCGCGTATCAACATCCTAAAAGCCCTCGTGCCGTTGGTTCCGCTCGCGCTGCTGTTCGCGTCGGGGATGCCGAAGCCGTACACCCTGTTCGAGGTGCCCGACGCGTGGGTCGTGCTGCCGAAGTCGGACGGCACCCGCGACCCCGCGTACAACAGCCGGCTCATCGGGCTGGCGATGATGATCGGCGTGGTCGTCGCGGCCGCGGTCACGCCGAACAAGGCGCGCGACTGCGTGAAAGAGTTCTTCGCCGGCGCCGGCTATGGGTTCGCGAACATCGTCAGCCTGATCGTCATCGCGACCTGCTTCGGCGAGTCAATCAAAGCGGCGGGATTGGCGGAATCGCTCGGAAGGGTCATCGAGCAAGTGCCGGGTCTGATGCAACCGCTGGCGGCGTTCGTGCCGCTCGTGTTCGCCGCGGTGTGCGGGTCCGGCATGGCGAGCACGCAGAGCCTCTACGAGTTCTTCCACAAGCCCGCGGTCGCGCTGGGCCTCGACCCGGTCGCGGTCGGCGCGATGGTGTCGCTGGGCAGCGCGGCCGGGCGCACGATGTCGCCGGTTGCGGCGGTGGTGCTGATGTGCGGCACGCTGACCGGCACGAACCCGTTCACGCTGGCGAAGCGCGTCGCCGTGCCGCTGCTGGTGGGGATCACCGTGGTGGTTCTCCTGCGGCTCGCGCGCGTGTTGTGATTTTGTGGCACAGACATTCCTGTCTGTGGTCGCAGAGCGTATACCCGACAGCATGGACTTCGCGACCGCACGCCGGGATTCACTGGTCCGCTACCTCCGCCGGCACGTCAGCGGCGAGGTGCGGTTCGACGACACGTCACGCGGGCTGTACTCCACCGATGCGAGCCACTACCAGATTCGGCCGCTCGGCGTGGTGCTGCCGAAGACCATCGACGACCTCACGACGACGGTGCAGATCGCGTCGGAGTTGAACGTGCCGATCACCGCGCGCGGCGGTGGCACGAGCCTGTCCGGGCAGAGCATCGGGCCGGGTATCGTCATCGACTGTTCAAAGTATTTGAACGCGGTCGGCGAAGTGGACGTGAGCGGGCGCAAGGTGCGCGTCCAACCCGGCGTGGTACTCGATCAGCTTAATCGCACGCTCCTTCCGCACAACTTGATGTTCGGCCCGGACGTGGCGACCGCGAGCCGCGCCACGCTCGGCGGCATGATCGGCAACAACTCCGCCGGCGCGCGCTCGATCGTCTACAAGCAAACCGTCGATCACGTCCGTTCGCTCTCCGCGGTGCTGTCGGACGGCACGCGTTCCGACTTCGGCCCGCTGTCGGCGCTGGAGTACGAGCGCAAACTCGAACTGCGCACGCGCGAGGGCGACGCCTACCGCGCCGCGGATGCCGCCGTGCGCGACAACGCGGCCGAGATCATCGCGCGCACGCCGAAGATCGTGCGGAAGGTGAGCGGCTACAACTTGGCGGGCTTGCTTGGGCGAGCGGGGGGCGTAAGCCCCCTGCTAGAGCCTTCCGAATCCCTCGTTCCCCTTCTCGTCGGAAGTGAAGGCACGCTCGCGGTGATCGCGGAGGCGGAACTCGCGCTCGTGCCGCGCCCCAAGCACCGCGGGCTGCTCGTGCCGCAGTTCGACTCGCTCGCGGCGGCGCTCGACGCGCTGCAAGCGTGCCTCGAACTCGGCCCGTCGGCGGTCGAACTGATGGACCGCATGTTGATCGACCTCGCGCGCAACCAGCGGTCGCTGAAGGACACGATGGCCGCCGTCCGCGGGCGGCCCGAAGCGCTGCTGATGGTCGAGTTCAGTTCCGACGACGCGGCCGACGTGTCGTACCGCGTTCACGAACTACAACGCCGGCTCGCCGGGTGCGCCGGCCTCACGGTCAGCGTGCCCGCCCTCGACGCCGCGACGCGCGACCCCTTGTGGGCGCTGCGCAGTTCCGCGGTGCCGCTGCTCTATGGGATGAAGGGCGACGCGAAGCCGGTCACGTTCTGCGAGGATGCCGCCGTCGCGCCCGAACGCTTGCCGGAGTTCGCGGCGCGGTTCCGCGAAATCTTCCACCGGCACGGCACCGACGGCGCGTTCTACGGGCACGCGAGCGTCGGCTGCCTGCACATCCGGCCCGTGCTGAACATCCACGAGACCGCCGGCGTCGTGACCATGCGCAAGATCATGGAGGACGTGACCGACCTCGTGCTGGAGTTCAACGGCAGTCTGAGCGGCGAACACGGCGACGGGCTGGTGCGCAGCGAGTGGAACAAGAAGATGTTCGGCCCGGTGGTGTACGAAGCGTTCCGCCAGGTGAAGCGCGGGTTCGACCCCGGCAACGTGCTGAACCCCGGCAAGGTGGTGGACGCGCCCGCGATGGAAGCGAACATGCGCGTGCCGCCGGGCAAGATGCCCGCGACCGACATCCCCACCGTACTCGACTACGAGAAGCAGGGCGGGTTCTTCCGCAGCATCGAGCTGTGCAACGGGGCCGGCGTGTGCCGCAAGACGCAGGGCGGCGCGATGTGCCCCAGCTACCGCGCCACGAAGGACGAACAGGACACCACGCGGGCGCGCGCGAACGCGCTGCGCCTGGCACTCGTGGAAGGTGAACAGGGGGCTTACGCCCCCCGCTCGCCAAGACATTCGCCCATCGGTCAGCGCTGGATTATGGACGTGATGGACCTGTGCCTGTCGTGCAAGGCGTGCAAGGCCGAGTGCCCGAGCAACGTCGATGTCGCGAAGCTGAAGGTGGAGTTCCTGCACGCGTACTACGCCCGCCGAATGCGGCCGCTGGGTCACCTTCTGGTGAAGCACGTTCACCGCTTGAGTCCGCTCGCGGCCCGGTTCGCGGGGATGAACAACTGGCTCGCGCGCCGGCCCTCGGTGCGCCGCCTCATGGAAGGCTACGTCGGGATCGACCGCCGGCGCAGCCTGCCGGAGTGGCACCGCGACCACTTCCGGCGCTGGTTTTCCAGGCGAGCGGGGGGCGTCAGCCCCCTGTTAGCGACAAGCACGAAGCGAGTTGTCCTCCTCGACGATTGCTTCACCACCTACCAGGAGCCGAACATCGGCCGCGCCGCGGTTACGCTCTTGGAGCGCGCCGGGTACACGGTGGAACTCGCGAACATCTGCTGCGGGCGGGCAATGCTCTCGAAGGGCTTCCTCACCGACGCGCGCAACCTCGCGCGCGACGGGATCGCGAAGCTCGACCGCTTCGCGGCGGCCGGCGTGCCGATCCTCGGGCTGGAACCGAGTTGCATCCTGTCGCTGTCCGACGAGTGGCCGGAACTGGTGCCCGGTCCGGCGGCGAAGCGCGTCGCGGCGGCCGCGGAGATGGCCGACGGGTGGCTCGCCCGTCAGGTGCGTGACAACGGGCTGTCACTGGAGGTCGCGCCGCGCGCGGGGACGGCGCTGCTGCACCCGCACTGCCACCAGAAGGCGCTCGGGGCTGCGAAGGGCACGACCGACGCGCTCCGACTGGTGCGCGGGTTAGACGTGACCGTGTTGGACGCGGGCTGTTGCGGGATGGCGGGCGCGTTCGGCTACGAGAAGCAGCACTACGACATCAGCGTGAAGATCGCGAACCTGGAGTTGATCCCGGCGGTGACCGCGAACCCGGCCGCGACGGTGATCGCGACCGGCACCTCGTGCCGCCACCAGATTCGCGACCTGACCGGCCGCGTCGCGCTTCACCCGCTGGAAGTGATGGCGGGCGAAGCCGCCGGAGGTTGAGGTTCATTCGCGCCCGGCGGTGTTCGGGGCGTGCTCAACCCGGCCACGCGTACTCGAACGCTTCCATCTCCGCCGCGTCCGCGGACACGCCGCGCCACACCACCGCGGCCGTCGCGCCGATCGCGTCCACCCAGTCCGGGTCGAGTTCGTCGCGCCGCGCGCCCGGCAGCACGACCACGAACCGCTTCGCGCCGTTCGTGCGTCCGGGCTGGAGCGCGTAATACTTGTCGAGGTAAGTCGGCCGTTCGAGCGCCGCGGCCGCGAGCGCGTCCAGCAGTCGCGGTGTCACGCTCCGCGCCGGGGACTCCGTTTCGGAAGCATCCAACACAATCTGAAGTGTGGCGAACGGCTCGGCGGCGAGCAGACTTCGCACGCACGCGGCAGCCCGCGCCGCGCATCGGTCGAAACACATAGATGTGAACCACACCGTGAACGCCTGCGCGGTGCCGCCGGCCGGCGCGACGGGATCGGCGTCCGCGTCCAGATCGACCCGCCACACGCGATCTAGCCCGTCGGCCGCGTCGAACTCCAGCACCGGCGTCCGCGCGCTGTCGAACTCGACCGCGAACAACTCCTGCGCCTGGTGCATCAACTCGAACAGGTCGGTCCGCTTCAGCGTCGGCGTTTCGAGCAGGTAGTACGGCGGTCGCGGCTGGAAGCGCAAGCCCAGTTCCTCGGCTTCGTGGCGGAACGCGGTGCCCGGCAGGATCGCCAGGTTGAACACCTGCACGTCGCTGTACAGGTCGCCGTCGCGCAGGTAGTGGAACGACTTCATCACGGACGCGGTCGTATCCCCCGGAAGGCCGACGATCAGATCGACCTTCACGCGGATGCCCTCGTCGCGCATCGCACGCACACCGCGCTCGAACGCCTTCAGGTTATTCTTGCGGTCCATCAGTCGCATCGCGTCCGGGTCGATGGACTGCAACCCGACTTCGACCTCGGTGAAGTTGGCCGCGCGGAGCAGTTTCGCCGTTTCCGCCGTCACTCCCTCGGCCCGCAGTTCGCCGAAGTAGCTGAAGGCATGACCCTCGTTCTCTTCGCCAAGAAGCCGGAGAAAGTCGGCGAAGTCGCGGCGCTGGTTGAGCGTCGGGTCGAGGAGGAACACGTCCTTCACGCCGCGTTCGCGTGCGTGGCGCAGCGCGGCCCGCACCACGTCCGGCGCGAGGTAATACTGCTTGTCGTAGCTCTTGGGGTAGTAGCAGAACTTGCACTTGAAGACGCACCCGCGTGCGGTTTCGAGCAGCAGCATCTTCTCGTCGCCGGCGTCGAGGATGCCGGCGAGGTACGGCGAGCCGAGTTCGGTCAGGTCGGGCAGCGGCGTGCGGAACGCGGGCCGCCGCGCCGGGTCGTAGCGCGGTCCCGCGTCCGGCGGCACGTACAGCCCGGCGATCCCTTCGAGGTGCGACCCGCCCGCGAGCGGCAGTGAGCGCCGCCCGGCTTGCGGTGTGTCGCGCAGCGCTTCGAGCAGCGCGGCGAACGTCTGCTCGCCCTCGCCGATCACGGCGTAATCGTAGTCCGCGGTGTCGAGTACCCAGGCGTTGTCGGGCGTGACCTCCGGCCCGCCGAGGACGACCCGCACGCGCGGGAGTTGGCGTTTCAGTTCGCGCGCGATCCAGAGCGTGCGCTCGATGTTCCACACGTAGCAGGTGAACCCGACCAGCCACGGGTCGCGGGCGACGAGTTCGGCCACGAGCGCGCGATCGCCGAGGGCGTTCGCGGTGCGGCCGGGCAGCACCTGGATGTCGTAGGCGGTGCCGAGGATCTGCTTCTCGGCCCACATCTTGAGGTACGCGCCGGCGAGCGGGACGTTGCCGCGCACCGGGTCCGGGCCGAGCGGCGGGATCGGCAGTTGGACGAGGACGACGGTGCGGCGCGGCGTGACGTTCATACCGCGATTGTAGCCCGCGCCGCGCCAGCGTTACGGACCAAATCAAACCAAGTCGCGTTGAAGAATAACCGCGTGCGCGACCGTTGCTCTTGCCCTCTCCCCTTGCGGGAGAGGGTGGCCGCGCTTCGCGGACGGGTGAGGGGTCGCGCCTTCTGAGGGCTAACCTTCACCCCTCACCCGGCTCGCAAAGCCTCGCCACCCTCTCCCGCAAGGGGAGAGGGCAAGAACAAGTCACACTTCGACACGATTGCGGACGCGGCGCATTTCACGGCGCGCGCCACGTCACGCACGCGGGCGTCGAAGATTGGATCTGCCGAATGAGCCGGGCGGCGGGTTCGCCCTGGGCGGCTGGGTCCAGGCGCACGGCCTCGCGCAGGTGTTCCAGCGCCAGACCGGGGCGGCCGCCGTGGTGGTAGTGGCTACCCAACCGGAAGTGGAAGTCGCCGGCGCGGTCCGGCAGCAGGTCGAGGCCGCGCTTCAGCGCGCGCTCGGCGTCCGCCGGGCGCCGGTCCGCGCCGGCGTTGAACGCCAGCCCTTCGAGCGCGGTCAGACACGCGCGCCGCACCGCCGGGTCGGTCGCGGCGCGCGGCGCCTTCGCCTCCAGCGCGCGCGCATAGAGTTCGTCGCTCGCGGCCCACTTCTCCTGATCGCGGTACACGGTCGCCAGCAGCAGCGCCGCGGTGTCGTCGGTCGCCGCGAGCGGTTCGAGCAACTCGGCCGCCTCGCCGAGCCGGTCGAGTTGGATCATCAGCAGCGCGCGGTTCTGCCGGTCGGTCGGCTTCGCGGACGAGAGGAGAGGCCGTTCCCCGGCTTGCTTGAGTGATGGAAGCACGGTCGCGAGCCCTCTCCGCACTTCGGCGGGCGACTGCTTCCCGAACGGCCGATCGCTTCCGAGTTCGACCAACCCCGTCAGCACCGCGTCGGCGCGCACGAGCCGTTCGCGCCGGAGCAAATCGCTCGCTTGCTCGGTGCGCCCCGCGACCCCGGCTTCGGCATACAGCCCGCACGGGAGCAGCGCGAACCCGGCGCACAGCGCGAACGGCAGACCCGGCGCCGCGTGCGGCTTCGCGCCCGGCGCGCCTGGGTCGGTCGCCCACACGCACCATGGGAACACCAGGCCGAGCGCGAGCGCCGCGCGCAGCAGCAGCAGCGGGACCGCGCCGAACTCGCCGCTGCTCACGGCGTCGCCGATCCCCGGACACACCAGCGCCGCGAGGCCCGTCATCCCCAGCGCGACCACGACCCATAGCGCGCGGGCCGCGTCATTCACGGCGGGTACCGTGCGCAGCCGGTAGGCGGCCATCAGCGCCAGCGGAATCGCGCTCGCCAGATGCGCGATCAGCACACGCGGCCACGCGAACGGTGCCGCGGTCAGCCCGGCCGCGAGGCGCTCGTCCGCGGCGGTGAAGTGCAGCGCCGCGGCCGGCACGACCACCGCCAGCACGCAGCCGATCACGAAGCGCAGGTCGGACGGCGTCACTACGACACTCCGAGCGCGGACGCCGTTTCCGGGCGGCGCAGCTTCCAGATCATCCCGTCGAACGCGTAGTGGACGAACGCCGCCCACAGGTTCAGCCCCTGCCACACGACCACCAGCCCGCTGTCCGGGCGCGACATATACACGCCCACCGAGCCGAGCGCCAGCACGTACAGCCCGAGGAACAGGAGCCAGTACCGCGCGAGCGTGCGGAACCGGCCGGGACTGCCGACGGCTTCGCGGCGCCGCGCGTAGTGCGTCACGACCGCGAGGTACTCGACCGCGTGGAACATCGACCCAGCCGCCGCGAAAAGCACGACCAGACTCCCCCACCCGAAGTGCAGACTCAGCACGAACCCGGTGTACAGCGCGCACACGCTCGCGAGGTACGCCAGCTTCCCGATCCGCTCGCGGCTGATTCCTTTCAGGTTGGTGAGCAACAGCGTCGCCGGGATGAGCAGCACCGCGAAGTCGATCGCGGTCAGCCACGGCATGTGCGCCGCGTCGGCTTCGAGCCAGCCCGTCGCCCAGCCCGCGGCGCGGAGCGCGCCGTAGGTCACGAACGCGCGCAAGCCCCAGCGCTCCAGCCACTCGATTCCGCCGCCGACCTTGCGCGAGTACATCCGCAGCACGCCCGCGTGCTGGCTGCCGAAGTGCCACGCGTTCCACACGTAGTCGACGAGCGCGAGGCAGAGGAACGCGCCGGTGCCGAGAACCGCGCCGACGACGAGTACCGCGAGCAGCGCCGCGACGATCGCGAGTTTGCGTGTCTGAGCGCCGCGTCGGTCCACGTCGGTCGCGACGAGGACGAGTGTGATCCACCGGTGCGGGAGGGTGAGGAAGTAGATCTGCCAGAAGTCGATGGCCGTGTCGGCGCGCGTCGCGAACCCCGGCAGCAGCAGGAGCAGCCAGCCGAGGTTTGCGAGGAACAGCAGGTCGAAGGCCGGGGATACGATCCACCCCCGGCCCGCCGAAGTCGGCGTCACGGGAGCGGGGCGGACTTGATCTTCCACGCGTCTCCAACCTTGGTGAACGTCCACTCCGTGGTGGCGATCGGCTTCATGTCCGCGTCGCTGAGAACCTTGACCGACGCGGTCGCGGTCGTCCCATCGACCTTCGGTGAGCCGACGACCACCTCGAACGCGAGGTTTTGGTACTCGCGCACGTTCGGCGGGCTTCCGGCGAACAGCTTTTTGGCCTTGACGAGTTGTGTCTTCGCGTCGTTGAACTCGCTGACGAGGAGTGCGATCTGCACCCCGTCTTCGGAACCGTAGTCCGGAAGCGGGGTGGGCGTCTGTTGGCCGCTCCCGCAGCCAACGATAAGCGGCTGCGCGACGACGAAGGCGAGGGTCAGAATAGTCGCGGGACGAAACATATTTCATGATCCGGGGGTGCGGTTCGGGAAGCCCGCGGCCCAATGGCCGCGGGGAAACGTGAACTGACACGGGCCGGTGTTAGTTGAGGTTCGCGACCTCGCCGCCGGACTTCGTCCCGAGGCCTTTCCAC
>CANLGS010000082.1 GCA_947490035.1 Gemmataceae bacterium | reverse complement strand
TCTAATTGCTCAGCAAGTTCAGCAGTTCTTCAAACGAAGTGAGTGTCAAATCAGGCTCCTCGCCGTCCTCGGTCGTGCCGGTGGGCACGAACCACACCGGCACGCCGGCGGCGCGTGCGGTCCGCACGTCCACCACCATGTCGCCGACGTAAACCGCTTCGGCCGCTGAAACTCCCAGCCGGGTCAGCCCCTCCAAGAGCATGGCGGGGTCGGGCTTGGCGCGACCGCCCACGTCGTCCGGTCCCAGAACGCAGGCGAAATAATCACCCAGGCCGAGCGCGCCGACGAGTTCGCGGGTGAACTCGACGCGTTTGTTGCTGCATACGCCAAGCTTCAGCCCGCGGCGCGCGAGTTCGCGGATGGTGTCGGCCACGCCCGGCATGAGGCGCGTCTCCGCGACCATCGTCCGCGCGTGGTGCATTCGATAGCGCGCGACCGCTTCTTCGACCGGCGCCCCTGGCACGAGGTCGGCCATGAGCTTGTCGAGGCCGTAGCCGACGTAACTTCGCACCTCCGCTTCCGGCAGCGGCGGGAGGCCGTAACTCTGACGCGTGTGGTTGGTGCTGGACGTGATCGCGGCGAAGCTGTCGGCGAGCGTGCCGTCGAAGTCGAAGAGCGCGGCCAGAATCGGCATGAGGTTCGCGTGGGATTTGGGGGTTGGTGGGCAGAACCGCTGGGATTATCGTAGAGAGCGTCCGGCCCGCCGCCCGCGAGTTGCCGCATGGTTGCACCGCTGCCCGAAAAGCTGACGCCGGAACTGGTGTTTCGCGAGTACGCGCCGCGCATCTACAACCTCGCGCGGCGGATGCTCGGCAACGACGCCGAGGACGTGACCCAGGACGTACTGCTCCAAGTGGTGCGTAAACTGGACACGTTCCGCGGCGATTCGCAGATCGCGACGTGGCTGCACCGCGTCACGGTGAACGCGGCACTCGCGCACCGGCAGAAGCGTGCCAATCGCCAGAAACACGAAGCCGGCGAGGTAGATGACGACGTACTGGAAACGGCCGCCCCCGACACCGCCGTGAAGCGGTGGAACGTGGCGCCCGACGAACCGGTGCTGGAGGCCGAGCAGCACGCGATCATCGAGAAGGCGATCAACGAACTGCCCGAGCCGTTCCGCGACGTGTACCTGCTGGCCGACGTGGAAGGGTTACCGAACGTGGACATCGGGAACATGCTCGGCTTGAGCGTGGCCGCGGTGAAGAGCCGCCTGCACCGGGCGCGGATGCGGATGCGCGACCTGCTGGCCCCGCACTTTGAAGAGAGGGACGCGCTATGACGTGCGAAGAGATGATGGCGCAACTGGCCGACTACCTCGGCGGCGAGTTGGTCGTGGAACACCACGAGACGGTGACGGTCCACATCAAGGGCTGCGCGAAGTGCGACAGCTACGTGACGACGTACTCGCACACGACGCGCATCGTCCGCACGCTACCGAAGTGCGGTTCACTTCCACCGGCGTTCGAGGCGCGGTTGCGCGAGGTGCTGGCCGAACACCTGAGCGAAGAAGTGAAGTAGAGATAGCCCGCCACTCCGTGGCGGTTCTTCTCTTCAAAGTTCAAAAGGCGAAGAACCGCCACGGAGTGGCGGGCTACTCTCCACACCGAAGCGTCGCCGCTTCCGGTATCCAGCCGATCATGCCGCCGGGCAACTGCACCTGAACCCAGCCGCCGCGCCGCGACAGTTCGCGCACCTCCGCGCCCTTCGGTAACGCGGGTTCGATCCTCGCCGGGTACTCGTCCGCGTTCCCTTTCCGCAACTGCACGTCGTCGGTCACTACCAGAAGCGGCAGCGATTCGTCACGCTCGCGCTGACGCGAGTCTTGCAGCCACAGCGCGCCGAGCGACACGAGCGCGATCATCCAGAGCGCCGCGAAGACGAGCCAGAACGCATTGCGCGTCATCGCGAAGCGGGCCGCGCCGGCGCACACGAGCAGCCACAACAGCCCGGCCGCGACCCACGCATCCGCCGGCGACATGCGCGTACTCACGGTGCGCGCCTGACGCGGGCGGCCTTGAGCGTTAAGTTCGCCTTCGATGGGGAATAGGACGCGGGCGCGGGCGTCGGCGAGTTCCACCTGAAGGGGCCGTGAGAACCGCGCGACGGCCAACCCGTCGTGCAGCGCCGCCATGCCGTGCGGCAGGTTCCCCGCGAGCCGGTGCGCGCGGCTGCGGGTTAGCGCGAGTTCGGGCGTGTGGTGGCCGCGCGCCCAGAGGTCGTCGTAGCTGGCCGCGGCGCGCGCGAACGCAACTTTGGCGCGGTCGGAATCGTTACGCAGTTCGACGCCTTCCGCGAACGCGCGTTCAGCCTCTGTGAGCGCCTCTTCGGGCGAAGCCGCGAACGCAGGCGCAGCCGAAAGGAGCAGGGTGACGAAGAGGACCGCAATCGTCTTGCCCTCTCCCCTTGCGGGAGAGGGTGGCAAGGCTTTGCGAGCCGGGTGAGGGGTAAAGGTTAGCCCGCCGGTGACGCCACCCCTCACCCGTCGGCGAAGCGCCGCCACCCTCTCCCGCAAGGGGAGAGGGGAAAGAAAGAGACTCACGCGAGCGCCTCCAGCCGCGCGACGGCGGTCTCGGCGCCCGCCGCGAGTGACAACCCGTTGTCACTCGCCGGGGCGAACCTGGCGCGGTCGCACGCGCGGAACACGTCACCGGTTTGTTCGGCTACGTCCTTCGGCACGTTCAACTCCACGAGCGCGGCAGCGATCTCCGACGGTGTGACGGCGCTTTCGGGCAGCGGGAACCGCGTGCGCAGGTAGCCCAGCACGGCGTTCGCGACGGTCGCGGGCGGGTCTGGTGTGTTCGTCGCCTTGCGGATCAGAGCAACGGCGCGGCGAGCGGCACGCGACCGGCGCACGCGCGCGAGTCGCACGGCGTCGGGGTACACACGGCGCCACGCGAGGAACCACGCGAACGCGGCGAGCGGTCCGAAGAACGCCATTGCGAGCCACGCCCACCGGCACGGGGCGAACGGACCGCGCCCGAGCGCGTCCGGCCCGGTCGCGGGGTGGAACAGGAACTCCGGTGCTTCGAGCGGCTTGACGACGCGAACCGCCTTCGGCGGTTCGATGACCGTGATGAGCGCCTCGACTTCGCGATCGGTCCGCGTCGATGGGAACTGCGTTTTGCCAGGGGCGGCGGCGGGGTTGAAGTAGCGAAATTCGAGCGCGGGCACCTTCTTCACGTCCACGCTTCGCGGGGCGAGTTTGTACGCGAACCGCACCTCTTTCGCCTTCGCTTCGCGCGGCGGCCCGGCGACATCGGTGATCTTGAACGCGTCGAACGGCTTCAGCTTCCGCAGGTCCGGCTTCACGATCTCAGTCGGGTTCTGCGCGCCGGTAATGACGAGCGTGGCCGTGAGATCGCTGCCGACGTGAACCGTCTTCGGCTCGACCTCCCAGCGCACCCCGATACCGCGGCCCTCCGCCTTGTAGTAGCCTTCCGTCGGCTCACCGGGCCGGGCCGGCCCTTTGGCAAGGATGAAGGATGAAGGATGAAGGATGAAGATAATAGCGACGAACACAGGGCGAGCCTGTCGCACGAACCGGCATCGGTCGCGAATCGCACTGGTGTCCGTCTTCATCCTTCATCCTTCATCCTTCCGAGTCACCAGTCCCGCACGGTCGGGCGTTCGGGGGGGTAGAGCGAGCGCAGAAGCGACTCTTGCTCGCGCTTGATGCGCTTCGCGGTTTCGGCCAGGTTCGCACGCGCGTCCTTCTCGCTGAGCGACTGCACCTTGTCCTCGTCCTTGAGCACTTCGAGGCCCGCGTTGTTCCCGGCGATCTTCTTCTCGGTCTCGGTCGGTTTCGTTGCGGTCTTCGAGTTCTGCTGCGGTTGTGTGCTGCCGTCCTTCGGCGTGACCTTGTCCTTCGTGGTCTGATTGGTTTGGTTGTCGGGGTCGGGGTCGGTGCTGCCCTTCTTGGCCGGTTGCGGCTTCGGCCGGCCGTCCTCTTCCGGCGGCACGTCCATGTTCGGGGACTTCTTCGCATTCTCGGCCTTCTTGCGCTCCTCGGCCCATAGCAGTTTGGCGAGTTCGAGGTTGTCCGCGGCGCGGCCCTTCAGTTGTTCGTCGGCCGCGGCGCTGTCGAGCGTGTGCTCGAAGCACGCGATGGCCGCGCGGTACACCTCGATTGTGCCGCCGCGGTACAGCAGGCAGGTGCCGCGGTTGTACCACGCCTTCGCGGCGCGCTCCGGCGGGCACGCGCCGTCCTTCAGCGCGCGCTCGTAGCACAGTTCGGCTTCGCGGTACGATTTGCGGTCGAACAGGACCGCGCCGCGGTTGAACGCGACCAACCCCGGATCGGTCGCCCGTTCCTCCGCGAGCGTGTAGAGCCGGTCGGCGGTGACCTTGTCGCCGGCGCGGAACACGTCGTTGGCGCGGCGAATCAGTTCGTCCGGCGTCTCGGCTTGCGACGGCGCGGCGGCTGCGAGGAGGAAGAGAATAAGAAAGGTAAAAGGTAAAAGGTAAAAAGTAAAAGAAGATCGCCGCGCTGTTCGCGTCGTTGTGTTCATGTGTTGGCCTCGGCCGGAAGTCGGGTTCATGTCTGCCATTTTACTTCTTACCTTTTACCTTTTACCTTTTACCTTTCTTATTCTCTTTATCTGCCCCTGAGCCAGCCAAGCAAGAACAGCAGCAGCGCCGGCGCCAGGAACCACGGGTAGCGCTCCTTCGGCTGAGGCACCTGATCCTCGCCCTCGATGGTGCGCGTCGCCTGCCCCTCAATGCGGTCGTGAAAGAACTCGCCCAGGCGCGGCGTGCCGGTGCGGGCCGCGACATAGTGCCCGCCGGTGTCCGCCGCGATCTGCTGCAACAGTTTCTCCTGAAGTTGTGTTTCGACCTGTTCGGTGCCGAACGTCATAGCGGTCGGTTGCGTCGCACTGCCGACGCCGACGGCGTGAACCGGGATGCTCGCGGCGTGAGCGGCGTTCTTCCCGCCCACCCACTCGTTGTCGTACTCCTCCGGGTCGTCGCCGTCGGAGATGAGGAAGATGTCCCGCGAGCCGACGAACCGCGGGTCGTGCGTTTCAACGGCCGCGACGAGCGCGGACCCGAAGCGCGTGCCGGACCGGATGTTCGGGTCCGCGCCGGCCTTGCACTCAACTGGCGGGAACGCGCCGTTGATGTCTTCCAGAATGGCCTTCGCGTGCTTGTAGTCGGTGGTGAGCGGGCAGACCACCTTCGGCCGCGATGCGAACACCACCACGCCGACGCGGTGCCCGCCGCGCCGGGCGATCGCGCCGAGCAGGTCGAGGGCGCCGGCGCGGGCGCCTTCCCACCGCGACTTCGCCTTCGGGTCGGTCATGTCCTCCGCGAGCATCGAGCGGCTCAGGTCGATCACGATGACGATGTCTCTTCCCACCGCGACGCCGGGTTCGTCGCTCTTGCCCCAGCGCGGCCCCGCGATCCCCAGCACAAGTAAGACCCACGCGAGCGTGTACGTCAGACCCAGCCACCGGCGCGCCGGTCGCGGGTGCGTGAGTTGACCGGCGAGCGCCGCGGGCCGCCCGATGGCCGCGACCGCATGCTTCCGCCGGCGTGCCGCCCAGCGGTTCAACATGCCGAGCAGGGGAATCAGAAGCAGCAGCCACAGCGCGTCGGACCGGGCCAGCCGCACGGCCGCGAGGAACTCGCGCCCGTCGGTCAGCAACCCGCTCAGCCCGGATGATGTGGCGAAGACAGAAAACACGATTCACCGCGGAGGGCGCAGAGGACGCAGAGAGAAGCAGACGAGAGTTGAAAACCAGAACTCTCATTCTTGGTATTCTCCGCGTTCTCTGCGTTCTCTGCGGTGAATACTCTTCTCTTCGATTTATGTGACGGCGCGCCAGAGTGTGCGGTCGAGCGCGTGCGCTAACAGCAGTAAGACGAGCGCGGCCCCGGCGAACCACGCGTAATACTCGAAGTGCTTGCGGTAGAGCGGGGCCGGTTCCGGTCCCTTCTCCAACTTGCTGATCTCGCGATAGGCCGCGAGCAACTCCGTGCCGCTGGTCGCGGAGAACGTTTTGCCGCCGGTCATGTCGGCCACGTCCTTCAGCGCCTTGCGTCCGGCGAGTCGCTGCGCGACCGCGTCCGGCGCCGCGTCCGACGGCGGGTCGCCGCCTGCGTCGATCGTGTACACCTTGATGTTCAGGTTCGCGGCCAGCTGCGCCGCCTCACGCGGCTTCAGCGTGCGATCGATGCCGGGGCGCTTCGCGTCGCGCACGTCCTCCTTGAAGACGTTGTGTTCGCCGTCGCTCAACAGGATCAGCACGCGGGCCTTCTTCGGGTTGTCCACCGCGTCGAGCCTGATGATTGCTTCGGCCAGCGAGTCGCCGATGTTCGTGCCCGCGTCGAGGCCGTCCTTCGGTTGAAGTCCGTCCGCGACCTTGAAGAGGACGCTGTGGTTGAGCGTGAGCGGGCAGACGGTCTGCGGCACCGCGGCGAACGCGACGAGACCCACCGAATCGCCCGGTCGCGGGTCGAACTTCTTGCCGTCGGGTGCTTCGCCGCCCGCGATGAACAGCTTGAGCGCGCGGCGTGCGGCTTCGAGACGCGACACCGGCGGACTGCCGGGATTCCACACGACATCTTCCGCGGCCATGCTGCCGCTCACGTCGAGCGCCATCACAATCGCGATTCCTTCGGTGAGCAGTGCCGTCTTTGTGTCCGGTCGGCGCGGTCCGGCGCACGCGATGATCAAACACAGGCACGCCAGCCCGCGAAGCGACGGCCCGCCCCACCCGGCGAGCGACGCCCGGCGGCCGGTGCGCGTGCCGAAGCCGCTCACGTCGCTGAAGCGGATCGCCGGCCGCGAACGCCGGCGCCACCACCACGCGACGACCAGCGCCAGCGGCGACAGCCACAGGAATTCGGGGTTGGTGAACGAGACCATGATTCCAGCATGCGCGAAGCAGACCTGGGAGACAAGCGCGATAGCACCAACCACATAACATGAGTGACGTGCGACGAGTTTAGCGTGTGCCTCACGGTGCTTCTTTCCCTCTGAGGTCACAC
Source organism: Gemmataceae bacterium (assembly GCA_947490035.1). Taxonomy (GTDB): domain Bacteria; phylum Planctomycetota; class Planctomycetia; order Gemmatales; family Gemmataceae; genus Gemmata. Next base: position 2,683 of record CANLGS010000082.1, on the reverse strand, counting down.
CAAATCAGGTAAAACCCATATCCGGCTACAATTGATCCTCCTCCTGAGACAAAAACGCCCAAAGAAAATAATCCGACTACAACGATAGAGAGCCAGACGAGAATCACGAGAGAGCCGCAGATATTAACAGTTATCAGCGAGTTCCTGAGTAGGCCATTGTGTTTATGAACAAGTATTTTAATGATCTTGGCCGGAACGTACACCACGCAGAGGATACCGAAAGCACTTTGAAGCCGCTCTCCCCCAATCGGGAAACCGGCGTAGCACCAGAAGATTCCCCCAAGAAGGCAAGGCATCATGAGATGTAGCCACCAGGGCCAGGGCGTTGGGAGTTCTGGTTTGTTGCTCATGTTGGCACTTTACCACATTTCGCCATTGTCCTCGGATGCCTAAACCTCTTCGACGTACACCGTCGCCGGAATAACCGGCTGCTCATTGGTCTGGCCGTTCATGCCTCGAATGACGACAGTGGCCGCTGGTCGTCCGATGCTGATCCCTTTGACGACGTACTCCTTGCCGTTTTCGGAGAAGCAGTCGCCCATTTCCGGTTCCCCTGGTTGACGCCAGTGTCCCAGCGTCCCCTTCACGCGATCCTCCGGCTTCCCGTGTCCCGGCGTAATCACCTTCGTCTCGTATTGCCTCACGGTCTTCCTCCAGTTTGTGGTCGAGTGTGCATTGTACACGCACGTGCACTAATCACGCAAGTCCTGAAGTCCGGCCGCAACGATAAGCCTTAAGATGCCCGTTGAGTCGCCTTCGGGCCGGTTTGGTGGGGGGAAATGTCATGCCGTTCGACTACGACGCGATCATTGCCGGGGCGGGCGCGGCCGGGCTGGTCGCGGCCATCCACGCGGCCGAGCGCGGGCGCCGGGTGCTGCTTCTGGAGAAGGGCAAGAAGCCCGGCGTAAAGATCCTCATGTCCGGCGGCACGCGGTGCAACATCACGCACGACTGCGACAGCCGCGGCATCGTGCAGGCGTTCGGCGCGAACGGCAAGTTCCTGCACTCGGCGCTCGCGGCGCTTAACCCGCGCGAGACGGTCGCGCTGTTCAACGCGGAAGGTGTTGCCACGAAGGTCGAAGACACCGGCAAGGTGTTCCCGGTTAGCGACCGCGCGCTTGACGTACTCGACGCGCTGTTGAAACGCCTCGCGCGCAGCGGCGCGACGCTCGCGCTCACCGAACCCGTGAAGGATATCGAGCCACAGCCCGAAGGCGGGTTCCGCGTTCACACGCCGACTCGCACGCTGACCGCGGAACGCGTTCTGCTCACCACCGGCGGGAAGTCGTTCCCCGGCTGCGGCACCACCGGCGACGGCTACGCGCTCGCGACGAAGTTCGGGCACACGATTGTGCCAACAAGCCCCGCGCTGGTGCCGCTCACGGTGCAACCGGGGTGGATCGGCGAACTTCGCGGCATCACCCTCCCCGACATCAATTTGAAGGTGTTGCCGCCTGAAGGCAAGACACTCACGCACCGGCGCGGGTCGATGCTGTTCGCGCACTTCGGCTTGACCGGACCGGCGCCGCTCGACGTGAGCCGCGCCGTCAGCGGGCACGCGAAGCCGTCGTCGCTGACCCTCGAAGCCGACTTCCTGCCGAACGAACCGGAGCAAGCGTTCGACGCGTACCTCCAGGCCGAATCGCAGGCTTCGGGCAAGAAGCAACTCGCGGTGGTGCTGTCCGACAAACTCCCGCGACGGTTGGCCGATCAGTTGCTTTCGCTGTGCGGAATGGCAGTCGATCGCAAAGCCGCGGCGCTGGCGAAACCGGACCGGCTCGCGCTCGTGGCCGCGGTGAAGCGCCTGCGGCTGCCGCTTCGCGGCACGCTCGGCTTCGAGAAGGCTGAAGTGACCGCTGGCGGCGTGACCCTGGACGAAGTAGACTCGCGCACGATGCAGAGCAAGCGCGCGCCGGGGTTGTACTTCGCGGGCGAGATACTCGACCTGGACGGCTGGATCGGCGGGTATAATTTTCAGTCCGCGTGGAGTACCGGCTGGCTCGCGGGGGCGCAGTTGTAATGTGGTCCGCCGCTCCGCGGGGGTCTTCTGTCTTCTCGAGCGCGAGCATTCTGCCCGCTGCTTCGCGACTCGGATTGCGAGCCGCTACAGCGTTCCGCCGATCGTCCGCTTGTAGCCGGACGAAGGCCGAGACTTTAATCGGAACTGCTGACACTACTTCTCGATGGCGTCTTCGGAGTAGGTGCTCTCGTAGACGAACTTCGTGCCCTCGCCTTGGTGGTTGGCGAGTTCGGCCTTCGCGGTGAGGCGCGCCGCGTGGTACTTCCCCGCGACCGTGTTGAAGTACACGTCGCCGGTCCACAGCATCGGCACCAGCGGCACCTGCTCGCCCGTCGTCTTCGGCGGCGCCTTCAGCGCCGTTTCCACACCGACGACGAGTAGCCCCTCTTTCGTCGCGCCCTTGCTGACGTACTTCTGCGTGAAGTCGTAGCTCTCGCCGGTGCCGTTGGGCGGGTCGAGCTTCACCGCGAACGGGCGGTCCCACGCCTGCCCCGCCGCGGGCGCCGCGTCCGGCAGCGTGAGCCGAAACGGTAGTTCCGCTTGCAGGCGCGCCGCGCCGCCCTTCGCTTCCTTCACCTCGACCAACTTGCCCTGCGGGTCGATGCGCACGGTCACGATCGGCTTGTTCAGGAACGCGGCCATGTTCTTCGCGTCTTCGGGCTT
>CANLGS010000081.1 GCA_947490035.1 Gemmataceae bacterium | reverse complement strand
TGCCGCTTGCCGAGCGGCACGGCTTCACGAGTTGGATCGTCTCACGGACGTTCGTGTGGCCCGTTCGCGGGTTAGCCCGTGCCGCTCGGCAAGCGGCACCTACTCCGGAAGTCCGCTCATGCGCCTCTCCTTCGCCTCGTTCGCGCTGCTGCTCGCCCTGCGGCGAAGAAGTGGGTGTCGCTGAAACTGGACGGCAAGACGGCGGCATTCCAGGTCGAAGACTTCGGCGTCGAACTCGTGCGCGGGGCGCGCTGAGTTTTGAAAGTAGCCCGCCACTCTCCAGTCACGCCGGCTTGCGGCGCAGCACGCGCCAGCAGAACCGGGCGGCGAAGAACTGGCCGCTCGCGCCCAGCACGCCGAGGGCCGTGATGACGAACGCGGCGCGGCGCACCCACATGTCTACGCGCTGTTTCGTCTCGGCGACCCGCGACCGCGTGTTCGCGACCACGGCACTCATCTGATCGGTGAACCCCCGCGCCTGCGTGAGCGCCGACTCGACGGCGTTCAGTTGCTCCGGGGTCGGCGTCGCGCCCGGCGCGACCGGGATGCCGAGTACCGCCCGCGCCTTCTTCAGGTCGCGGGTGGCGGCGCCGAGGTCGGTGCGCGTCTGCGCCAGGTGTTCCGGATTCACGCCGAACCGCCTCTGCAACTCCTCGTCCTTGTCGAACAGTTCCAGCGCGGTGTTCGCCACGACGACCGCGTCCGACGCGGTGATGACGGCGACGTTCGCGCGATCGACCGACCCGGCCAGTTCCTGCGACGCCTGCTGCGCGCCGATCTTCACGATCGGGTGGACCGGTTCCGGCGGCACGCCCGCGGTGTTCTCGCGCGTCCTCTTCAGATCCGCTTCGGCCTGGCCGACCACTTCGGTCACGAACCCGACCGCGTGGTCGGCCGTGTCGGTGGCGGTGTTCGCGCGGGCCGCGAGCGAGTCGGTCCGCCGGTTCGTCTCGGCCTTCGCCCACCACACGCCCGCGGCAACGACGGCGAACGTCGCGCACCCCGCGACCGACACGAGCAACCCGACTGCGGCCACGACCGCACGCACGAACGCCCACATCGCGAAGGTTCTCCTCGGAAACGCCGTCAATCCCGCAACTGGTAGATGAAGAAGTGCGTGGTGCGCGCGACCGGCGTTTGCGCCCGGACCCACTCCAGCCGCGCCTTGTGCGGCGGGGTCGGCGCGGGGTTGTTGCTGAGAATGGCGGCCGACACCGCGAGGTATTTCGTCGGGCAGTGGTGCGGCACGTCGTCCGCGTCGCGGACCGGCAGGTGGCTCAACTGAACCCACACGAACGGCGGGCGCGCCACGTCCGGGTCGGTGCCGTAGTACCAGATCGCGAGCGGTTCGCCGCTGTTGTGCGCAGCGTTCCACGCGCGCAACTCCGGAATCCCCTGGCCCCAGTCGTAGTTCGAGTCGTGCAGCAGCGTGTTCCCGGCCGGCATCCCGCCCCACGCCTGGTTGAAGTAGCTCAGCCCGTGCGGCCACACCCACGCGGCCGTACCCGCGAGTACCGCCAGCAGCGCGCCAACCAGCCACCGCGGCACCACGCGCACGCCGGCGCGCTGGTCGGTCCAACCACGCGCGATTGCCGCACCGACGCTGATGTACGCCAGCGCCATCAGCACGAACACGAACCGAATGCCGATCTGCACGCGGCAGTTCGGCGTGAACGCGAACAGCAGCAGCGCGACGCCGGCGGTCGGGACGAGCAACCGCCGCGGGTGGACGACCAGCGCCGCGAGTAGCAGCGCGATTGCGGGCAGCGGCACCTTCATGCTCAGCGCGAGCGGGAAGTACACCGGCGTGGCGCGCGGGTGCCACTCGCCGAGCAGGTACGTGCCGTGCCCGCGGACGTTGTGCTTGATCTGCTGCAACAGCCCCTCGCCCGCGTTCGTGAATATCTTCAACTCGCGGCTGATCGGCACCATCTTCTGCTTCAGGTCGCCGTCGGGGAGGGTGTCGGCCCACTTGATGAACGTCGGCTCGGCGCCCCAGTCGGACCCGCAGTAGGCGAACACGAACACGAACCCGATGTAGCCGATGACTGCCACGTCCTTGCGGAACTGGAACGTCGCGTGCCACAGATGAACGGCCTTCCGCCAGACCGAGCTTCCGGGAGGAGGCGTCAGCACGCCGGCCTTCGCGAGGTTCCACAACCCCAGCACGAGCAGCGCCTGCATCCCGAACACCATCGCGGACGCCTTCGCCGTGATCGCCAGCCCGTACAGCAGGCCGGGCACCAGCACGCGGCGCTTCCAGCTCGCGCCCGGTGTGTAGCAGTGGTAGGTGTGGTAGACGAACGCCAGCATGAGCGCGAGCAGCGCGGTGTCGGTGGTGGCGAGCGCCGCGTGGCCGAGGAAGTTGGGGTCGCACGCGACCAGCGCGACCGCGAGCCGCCCGCCCCACGCGCCGCCAAACGTGCGTCCCAGTCGCATCGCGTAAACAAGGGTGAGCCACCAGAAGACGAGGTTCGTCGCGCGGCAGACGGGCAGCACGGTGTGCAGTTCCGCCACCGAGTCGAACTCGTATCCGCGCTGCCGCTCCCACACGTACACGGGAAGCGTCTGCACCTGGACCGGCAGCGGCATGGTGCCGGCGCGCATCATCAGCTTGTTGCTGCCGGTGCGCCAATTGACGAGGCCGGCCTTCACGTAGAACGGTTCGTCGAACGTGGCGCCGAGTTGTGCCGCGGCCGTCAGGCACCACGCCGACGACGCGACCGCGACCGCGAGCAGCCACAGCGCATCGACCCACCGCCCCCGCATGGCCGCCTCCTCTGGGTAGAATGCGGGAGATACCTGAAGTCGGCGCAGTGAGCAAGACCAACGACTCGCGCTCCTCTTCGAGTCGCGGCTAACCCGAAACGTCGAGGGCGAATGCACCTTCCCCCGTCTGTCGAACTCGTCAACCCCGGCGTGCGGCGCGGCGCGTTCAAGGTCGCGCTGTTCGACTTCGACGGCACGCTCTCGCTCATCCGCGAAGGGTGGCCGCGGGTCATGGTCGATCTGATGCTCGACCGCCTCCGCGAGCAGCGCCTCATTACGGAGCCAGAGGCGGAATGCGCCGCGCACGTCGAAGCGTTCGTGATGGCGCTGAACGGGCACCCCACGGCGCGGCAGATGGAGCGGTTCGCGCAGGAGGTGACCGCGCGCGGCGGCACGCCGGCGGAACCGGCTGCGTACCTTCAGCAGTACCTCGACGCGCTGATGGGCGTGGTTCGCGGGCGGTGGGAGTCGCTCGAATCGAAACGCGCGCAACCGAGCGAGTGGGTAGTGCCGAACGCGCACGGCGTCCTGCGGAGCCTTCAGGAGCGCGGCGTCCCGCTGTTCGTCGCGAGCGGCACCGACCTCGCGCACGTGTCGCGCGAGGTGGAGTTGCTCGAACTCACGCCCTACGTCGGCGGGCGAGTGTCCGCGCCGAAGGACAACGACGCGAGCTTCCGCAAGCGTGACGTAATCGAGAAGGTGGTTCGCGAACTCGGCGTTCGCGGCGAAGAGTTAATCGGCTTCGGAGACGGCGTGGTGGAAACGCAAGAGGTGAAGCGCGCCGGCGGCGTCGCGGTGGGCGTGGCGAGCAGCGAAGCCGGCGTTCGCGGGGTGAACGCGACCAAGCGCGGAACGCTGATCGGCGCCGGCGCGGACCTCATCATTCCCGATTACGAACATGCGCCCGAACTGCTCGCGTGGCTGTGGAGCAAGGGCTAAACGGCAGTGGTGTGGGTGACCATCGGCACCCACACCACGCGAGAAGCAGCATTCCGTACCCTGTTACTTCTGCCCATTCCCGTTCTGCCCGTTGCCGTTGTTGCCGTTGTTGTTCTGGCCGTTCGGCTCGTTCATCTGCTTGATGCCGACGACGCCCTTCTTGTCCTTGTCGAGGGTCACGCCGACCTTCATCCCCACCTTCAGGTCGCCGAGTTTGGCCGCCTTTCCAGCCACCGTCACCGGCACGTCTTTCGGCAGCGCGAACACCTTCTCGACCGGCTTGCCCTTTTGGTTCACCACAACGGTGACTGTGTTGGCGTCCTGATTGATCGCCTTAACAACTCCCTGCTCGTCGTTGCCGTTCTGGTTGTTCTGCCCATTCTTTTCGTCGTTACCATTCTGGTTGTTGTTGCCGTTCTTCTCGTCGTTGCCGTTCTGGTTATTGTTGCCATTCTTTTCGTCGTTGCCGTTCTGGTTGTTCTGCCCGTTCTTCTCGTCGTTGTCGTTCTTCGGAACGCCGGGGACAACCGGGGGAACGACCTTCGGGTCAACCTTCTTGTCCTTCGGCTGCGGTTGCGCCGGCGGCTGGGCGACTTTCTTTTCCTGCCCCTCGGCGGTCGCTGGCGAGAACCCGAAGCCCATGCCCGAAACAACGAGGCACGCGCCGAGCAGAACGACCGTGGCGATCTTCAGTTGGGTAAGCATCATGGCCCTCACGACCCCTTCTGTTAAGGCGAGGACGTTCGCGGAAACCGCGCCGGCCGTCGCCTGACCTGTCGCGGCAAGCGCCGCGGCCTTGACTGTTGGAACCACCAGCGCGCCGGGCACCGCGGCCGACGCCGCGTTGTGTGTCAGAAGTGCCGCCAGCGCGACGGCCGGCAGCCCCCCCCCGCGCCGGGCGAGCCGGGCGGCCAGCATCGCCCGCGCCCGCGACAGCCGCCCGGCGACCGTCCCTTCGGGCCAGCCGAGCTGTTCGGCGGCTTCCTTGTACGTCTTCTCTTCGATGTCGCACAGCACGAGCGGCGCGCGGTACTTGGCCGGCAGGCGGCTCAACTCCTCGTCGATGATCGGCCGCAACTCGCGCCAGAGCGCCTCATCGGTTTCGGCCACCGCGGGTTCGGGCGTGTCCATGACCTGTCGCTCCCGCGCCCCCCGCTTGTCGGCCATCGCCCGCGCCTTGAGTGCCGTCTGGTACGCCACGCCGTACAGCCAGTTGCCGACCATCCCACGCGGCACGATGGAATCGGCCTTGCGAACGAGGACGAGGAAAGTCGCCTGGAACGCGTCCTCGGCGTCCTGAGGGTTGCGGAGGATGCGGTGGCACACGCCCAGAACCATCGAACCGTGCCGCCGCACGAGGACTTCAAACGCGGTCTCGTCGTGGGTCGCGAGGAAGCACTCCAGCAGGCGCGCGTCGGTCCACCCGTCCGCATCCTGGACGAGTAAGGCTCTGCTGATTTGCGGGATGACCCCACCCATCGTTCCCATCGCCCCTCGAACCGCCGACCGTTCGACTCTGGATCTATCTAGTATTTCCGCGGCGCGCCGGTTTCATACACATTTTCCTCGACTCGCTTGGTATTTCGCGGCGCCCGGACGAAGTGAACCCGGACCGCACGGGTTTGCGAACTCTGAGCGGGCGTTCGTCGTGGTGAGAAGTGGTGCTTCCGAACCGGCGTCAACTGGCTTTCGGCGAAATGCCAGATCGTCGGCGTTTACCGTTTCTCGCAGGCGATAAACTCCTTGCTTGAGATGGCCTGCACGCGTCCTCTCCGAAATCGTCAGTTCGTCGTGTCTGTCCGTTTCTCCGGCGGGCTTCCCTTGTTGGAAGAGTAGCGGGCGGAGATTCTTCACGAAACTGGAAAAAGTGGCCGAAGATTTCTCTTGCCACGAAGCCGAAGACACGCGAGACTTTGTTTGAGATCGTTGGTTCAATACCTACCCGCCTCGCGCTCCCGCCTTACACGCCCGATACGCACACCACGCCCGCCGAAGTCTCACAGGGGCACAAGCCCCGCTCAGGACGATACCCGCCGAGACGCCGCCATGTTCTCCCGCCGCTACTTCTACGCACTCGCCGCTTGCCTCGCGCTCAACGGCGTTAGCCGGGCTGATGTCGATCTGCCGACCGGCGGCAAGGTCAAGAACGTGGACTTCGAGCGCCACATCATGGGCCTCGTCTCGAAGGTCGGGTGCAACGCCGGCAGTTGCCACGGCTCGTTCCAGGGCAAGAACGGCTTCCGCCTCTCGCTGTTCGGCTACGAACCCGCGATGGACTTCGCCAACCTCACCCGCGAAGCCCTCGGCCGCCGCGTCAACGTCGTTAAGCCGGACGAAAGTCTGCTGCTGCTGAAGGCGACCGGTCAGACGTACCACGACGGCGGGATGCGGTTCGGCAAGGACGGCTGGATCTACAACGTGTTCCGCGAGTGGATCCGCCTCGGGGCGAAGTGGGATCGCGGCAGCGGCGACATCAAAGACTTGACCGTCAGCCCGGCCGACTTCGCGCTGCTCTCCGACGCCAAGTCGAAGCAGCTCGTCGTCACCGCGACCTTCGCCGACGGCACCAAAGAAGACATCACGCCGTTCTGCGACTTCAAAATCACCGACGACGCCATCGCACTCGTCTCGCCGCTGGGCCTCCTGACGCCGCGTCAGCCCGGCGACGCGGGCCTGACGGTGCTGTATCGCGGCAGCGTGAAGGCGATCCGCGTGCTGGTCCCGTCGCCGGCCGGCAAGGGTGCTTACCCCGCCGTGCCCGAAGTGAACGGCATCGACAAGGAAGTGTTCGCCAAACTCAAGATGATGAACGTCGTCCCGGCCGACCTCTCCGACGACGCGATGTTCCTCCGCCGGATTTACATCGACACGCTCGCACAGCTCCCGCCGCCGGACGTGATCCGCGCCTTCCTCGCGGATAAGGATTTGAAGAAGCGCGAGAAGATGATCGACAAGTTGCTGACCGACCCGCTGCACGCGGCGCTGTGGGCGACCAAACTGTCGGACATCACCGGCAACAACACGACCGCATTGGAGAACCCGCAGCCGACGCAGCCGAAGCGGTCGCAGATGTGGCACGACTGGCTCCGCAAGCGCGTCGCCGACAACGCTCCTTACGACGAGATCGTGCGGAACATCCTCACCGCGACCAGCCGCGACGGGCAGACCGGCGACGAGTGGGTCGCGGCCGTCAAGAAGATCGACGAGCAGTCCGCGAAGGGCTTCAAGACCGACTACCCGGACAAGAAGTCGCTCGACCTGTTCTGGCGCCGCCAGGCGGTCGTGGCGCCGGAAGTGTGGGGCGAGAAGGTCGCGGCCGCGTTCCTCGGCGTGCGTCTCGAGTGCGCCCAGTGCCACAAGCACCCGACCGACCGCTGGACGCAGGACGAGTACTGGGCGTTCGCCAACGTGTTCTCGCAGATGACGTTCGCCGCCAACCAGTTCAGCAGCCCCGACGTGAAGAAGGCGGCCGACGCGGAGAACGCCGCCCGACGCGACGGCGCCCCGAAGGCGGGCAACAACAACAACCTGCTGATCGTGCGCGAACTGTTCGTCGGGCCGGCCGCCAACACGATGAAGGCGAACCCCGCGACGAACCGGGTGCCGCTGCCCAAGACGCTCGGCGGCGACATCATCAGTGTCAAGTCGGGCGAAGACCCGCGGGCGAAGTTGGCCGACTGGCTTACAGCCGCGGACAACCCGTTCTTCGCGAAGAGCTTCGTGAACCGCGTGTGGGGGCACTACTTCGGCACCGGCCTCGTGAACCCGGTGGACGACTTCTCGCTCGCCAACCCGCCGATCAACGCGCGACTGCTCGACATGCTCGCGAAGGACTTCATCGAGAGCAAGTACGACATCCGCAAGCTCGAACGGGCCGTCCTGATGAGCCGGACGTACCAACTGAGTTACGCGCCGAACGAGAGCAACAAGTTCGACAAGAACAACTTCTCGCACTCGTTCGTCCGCCCGCTGATGGCCGAACAGGTTGTCGATGTGCTGAACACCGCGCTGGGTGTGGAAGAGAAGTTCACCGGTCAGGAAGCCGCTCCGGACGGCACGAAGATGGTCGAGGTCGGATCGAGCCGGCTGAACGGGAGCGTGGCCTACGCGCTCCGCATCTTCGGCCGCCCGCCGCGCACGACCGCGTGCGACTGCGAGCGGGCGACGGAACCGGCCCTGCCGCAGACGCTGTTCCGCATGACCGATGCCGCGGTACTGGACAAGTTCAAGGCCGCCGACGGCCGCACGCTGAAGCTCGCGAAGTCCAAGATGACCGACGAGGAGTTGGCCGAAGAAGCGTTCCTCGCGACGCTCTCGCGCCTGCCGCGCCCGACCGAGAAGGCCGACGCCGTGAAGCACCTGAAGGACGCGAAGACCCGCACCGAGGGCGTCACCGACCTGCTGTGGGCGCTCGTGAACACCCGCGAGTTTATTCTGAACCACTGATCGAATAGTTCGCAGTGTGCGGTGGGCAGTGGGCAGAGAAGAGAAACCCACCCCGCCGCACCCGAACGAGTGACCGCGTAACTGTTTTTCCTGCTCACTGCCCACTAACCCCTGCCCACTGCTCAAGGAGCCTGCTGCCATGTTGAACGTGACCTGCGACGGCGTCAGCCGCCGGGACGTGCTGACCATCGGGTCGGCCGGTATCCTCGGCCTCACCCTCCCCGGCATCCTCGCTTCCGAAGCGAAGGCCTCGGCCAAGAAGGAACTCGGCAGCGGCCAGCCGAAGGCCAAGAGCGTCATCCTGCTGTGGCTGTCCGGCGGCCCGGCGACCATCGACATGTGGGACAACAAGCCGGACGCGCCCGAAGGCATCCGCGGCGAGTTCAAGTCCATCGACACGGCCGCGAAGGGCGTGCAGGTCGCCGAGACGTTCCCGAAGTTCGCCGCGGTCGCGGACAAGGCCACCATCGTCCGCTCGTTGTACCACACCATCCCGAGCCACGGCCCGGCCGCCGTGTTCATGACCACCGGCAACAAGCCGACCGCCGCGCTGCAGTACCCGTCGATGGGTTCGGTCGCGTCGAAGCTGCTGAAGACGGAAGTCGGCGTGCCGCCCTACGTCACGTTCGGCGAACTCCGCAACGGGCTGGTCGGGCAGGCCGGCTACCTCGGCACCGGGTACAACCCGTTCATCATCGAAGGCAACGCCCCTCCCGGTAAGGACGGCGCGGCCGCGACGAAGGGCGGCGGCTTCAGCGTCCGCGGGCTGACGCTCAAGGGCACGTTCACGCTCGAAGAGCTGGAAAAGCGCGACGCGCTGCTCCGCAAGTTCGACACCGGGTTCGCCGGTCTCGACAAGTCGAACGACCTCGTGGACGGCCTCGACACCTTCCACCAGCAGGCGCTCGAGATCCTCAAGAGCGACAAGACCCGCAAGGCGCTCGACCTGACCGCCGAGAAGCAGACCACCCGCGACATGTACGGCAACACGCCGTTCGGTCAGGGCGCGCTGGCGGCTCGCCGCCTCGTGGAAGCCGGCGTGCGGTTCTCCACCGTGAGCTTCGGCGGCTGGGACACCCACAGCCAGACGTTCAACGCGCACAAGACGCGTCTGGCCCCGACGACGGACCAGGTGCTGGCGGCGCTGATCGCCGACCTCGACCAGCGCGGCCTGCTGGACAGCACGATCGTGATGTGCGCCGGCGAGTTCGGCCGCACCCCGAAGGTGAACAAGAACAGCGGGCGCGACCACTGGGCGCGGTCGATGGCGTGCGTGCTGGCCGGCGGCGGCTTCAAGCGCGGTTACGCCCACGGCACCACCGACGCCAGCGGCATGGCCCCGGCGACCGAGCCGGTCACCCCGGACGACGTGTCCGGCACGATCTTCCACAACCTCGGCATCGCGCCGAGCACGGAGATCCAGAGCGCAACCGGCCGCCCGATCCAGCTCTACCGCGAAGGCAAGGTGATCGAGAAGGTGCTCGCGTAAGCGGCAGCCGACTGACGTAACGCGCGAGGGGAGGCGAAAGCCTCCCCCATAGGCATCAAGTTA
>CANLGS010000080.1 GCA_947490035.1 Gemmataceae bacterium | reverse complement strand
TCGAAAAGCCGAATGGGGGTAAGGGGGCGGTGCGCCTTGATCGACCGAAAGGGCACTTAAGCCGCCCGGAACACGCTCATGAAGACGAGAAACGACTGTCAGACACCCGCTACTGAATAATCCGGGCTAGACCTTTTCGGCATCGCCGACCCGTTCGCGTTCGCGACCGAGTTGCAGAAGGCGGGATGAGCGATGACACCGAACCGCGCGAACCCGCGACACTTGCCCCATGTCCCTTCCCTGCTTCGCGCCCCAACGCGGGGGCTTACAAACTCGTCAGGCGCTTCGGTGCCTGTAACTATGACGGTCCTAAGGTAGCGAACTCGGGGCGACCCGAGCCAGCGATAGAACCGCTCCTCTCCACGAGAGAGGCGGTTCGTGCTCGCTGCCGGCCGTAAGGCCGGTAAGGGCGGCCGACGAACAACCGCCCCTCGAACTTGCGCGAAACACTTTCTCGACGCACTCGCGGCACGTCAGTTGCATTTCAGTAACCCGTCCGCGGCGGACTTCACGCCGTGCTCAAGGCAGCCTCGCTGCCCTTCTTTCCACGACGGGAGAATCACTCATGTTGGAAAACACCAAAGAGAAACTGCAAGAGGTCGGCAAGCGCGTCGCCGAGAACGTCGGCGACGCGGCCGATTGGGTGAAGGAGAAGACCGGCGTCGGGCCGGGCCGCGCGGAAGGCTCGGACGCGGGCATCCGCACGCACATGGAGGTTTACGCCTCCTGCGGCAAACTGATGGGCAAGGTGGATCACGTCGAAGGCGACAGCATCAAGTTGACGAAGGACAGCTTCGGCGACGGCCAGCACCACTTCCTCCCGACCTCGATGGTCGCGCACGTGGACCGGCACGTTCACCTGAACAAGAACTCCGAAGAGGCGGCGAAGTGGTCCACCACCGACGCCTCGGCGTGCGGTCTCAAGGGCTGACCCGCGAACCGCGACACGAAGTAGAACGGCCCGCCGCGACTCTGTCGCGGCGGGCCGTTCGCTTTGTCGATGCCGGATGGTACAGTAGCTCATCACCACCAGGAGCTACCCGTGAGCGCCAGAATTGCCGCGGTTGTCGTGTTGCTCACCGTCATCGGGTGCGCGGAAGCGAAGCCGACGTACCCCGCGCGCGTGCTGATCGTGCGGCACGCGGAGAAACCGGACGACGAGAACGTGCGCGACCTGAGCGCGGCGGGAAAGAAGCGGGCCGACGCGTTCCCCGATCTCTTCATCAAGTCGGACAAGCGACCGGAGCCGTTCCCAACACCGGACTTCATCTTCGCGACGAGCGCGTCCAAGCGCAGCGACCGACCGGTCGAAACGGTCACGCCTCTGGCGAAGAAGCTGAAGCTCGACATCGACTCGCGGTACGCGAACGACGAGTACCCCAAACTCGCCGCCGAGCTGCTGTCGAACCCCAAGTACGAGGGAAAGACGGTTCTGATCTGCTGGCACCACGGAAAGATCGTCGATCTCGCGGGCGCGCTGAAGGCCGACGACGTACCGGACCAGTGGAAGGACGGCGTGTTCGACCGCGTGTGGGTGGTGACCTACGACCAGGGCAAGGGCAAGGGCAAGCTTACCAAGCGCCCGCAGTTGTTGCTGCCGGGCGACGCGGACAAGTGAACTTGTGAGTGTGGTCCGCCGCTCCGCGGCGGTGTCTTTCTCGGTCACCACCAAGTCCACGAAGACCGCCGCGGAGCGGTGGACTACACTCAAGACAACTCACCCAAACAGCGCACGAATCAGCTTGCCGCCGTCGGTGATCGGCACCGGGCGCGGGCCGTCGTACAGCTCCTTCGCCGGGTCGATGCCGAGCGCCGCGTGAACCGTCGCGTGGAAGTCTGGGATCGACACCGCGTCCTTCACGATCGTCTTCGACAGGTCGTCGGTCGCGCCGTAGGCGCCGCAGTGCTTCAAGCCGCCGCCGGCCAGGACGAGCGAGAACGCGGTGCCCTGGTGCCCGCGACCGCCGCCGCCGTCGAACTCCGGCGGGCGCCCGAACTCGGTGCCGATCACGATCAGCGTACTGTCGAGCTTGTTCCGCGATTCGAGGTCGAGGATCAGCCCGGACAGCGCGGTGTCCATCTCCTGAATCAGCAGGTGCTGCTTGTCGATGCCGTCGTTGTGAACGTCCCAGCCGGTGCCGTTGAGGAAGTTCAGGTTGTGCGACACCTCGACGAACCGCACCCCGGCTTCGACCAGCCGCCGCGCGAGCAAGCAGCGCTGTCCGAACTCGCCGCCGTAACTGGCGCGCACCTTCGCGGGTTCGGTTTTCAGGTCGAAGTGCTTGAGGAACGTCGGACCCGCGAGCCGCAGCGCTTCGGACTGCGCCGCTTCGTACTCCGCGACCGCCGAACCGGGCTTCGCGGTGCCGAGCGCGTCGAGCAACTTCTTGCGGTCGGCGGCGCGCTTGTCGTCCACGTCGGCGGGTCGCGTGAACCCGGCCGGGCCGCTGGTCGTGTCGGTGAGGTAGACGAACCCTGCTTTTGAACCGAGGAAGCCCGGCCCGCGACTCACGTTCGGGTAGCCGATGAGGATGTACGGCGGCACGTCCTGCGCCGCGGCGCCGCGCTCGTGCGCGATGATCGAGCCAACGCTGGGGTACACCACATTCCCGCTTGTGACGCGGCCGGTGTGAACGAGGTTCGTCGCGAACGCGTGCTCGTCGATGACCTTGTGGTTGACGGTGCGCACCGCCGTGACGCGGTCCATCACGTCGGCGGTCTTCTTGAGGTGTTCGCACACCCTTACGCCTTGCACCACGGTCGGCACGGAGTCGTACAGCGACCCGGCCTTCTTGGGCGTGCCCTTGTTGACGCCCTTCGCTTTCGGGTCGAACGTGTCGGCCTGCCCCATCCCGCCACCGAGCCAGATGAAGATGCACGCCTCCGCGCGGCCCTTGATCGCCGGAAGTTTGGCGTCGCTTGCGAACGCCGACGAGGTGGCGAGCGCGGCGGAGGTGGCGAGGAAGTCGCGTCGGTTCATGGTTCCCTCGGGTTTTCGTTCGTAGTGGCCCGATTCATCGGGTCCGCACCGCAGGGGCGCGCGGGTCCTCTGCGTATCTCACTCGCGCCCCTGCGGGGCGGACCCGATGAATCGGGTCACTACGAACGTGCGTCACGGTGTGAACACGAACTCGGACGAGTTCAGCACGGCCCACAACACGTCTTCCATGCGGGCGCGCCAATCGGGATCGAGCCGCTCCGTTGGCGGGTCGCCCTTGCGCGCGGCTTCTTCCTGGCGCATCTTGATCGTCGTCGCGTCCGGGTGCAGGTGGTTCGACCACGACACATACGGTTCCGGTTGCCGCTTCACCGGCGGCTTCGGCGGTGGCGTCTTCACGCGCGCGTCGAACCCGGTGCGCAGGTAGTCGCCGTAAGCCGCGCGCTCCTTGTCGGAAGGCTTGCGCGTCAGCACATTCAGGAACACTTCATCCAAAAGTGCATCGACCGATTTCGCGTCGAGCGCCGCGCGCGTCATCGCGTGTTCGTCGCTGAGGCGAGTCAGCCACACACCGACTGGGCCGTTCTGGAGGATCGCGGGCTGAAGCACGTTCGTGAGGCTCGCGCGCGTGGTGAGCGCGTCCTGGCGCGACCCGCGCCAGCCGAATGCTTCGAGTACGTCGCACACCATTTGGATTCGCGGCAGCGACAGGCTCGGCCTGTCGCGCTCGTTGGAAGTGCTCGTGAGCATCCACGCGCGCCGCGGGTGGCCGAGCGTGAGCGAACTGTTCATCTCGCGCACGCTATCGACATCCAGGCTCGCCTCTTCCACGCGGAACGGCGCGCCGGTCGCGCTGAACATCGAATCGACGATCTGCTCCGCGGTGAGCCGGCGGCGCGCCGGTGCGGTGAACAACACCGGCGTGTCCTTCAACGCGGGATCGGCACTCCGCTGATACGCGTGCGTGTTGAAGATCAGCCGCGACAGACTCTTGACGTCGTAATTGCCGCGAACGAACTCGCGCGACAGCCAGCGCAGCAACTCCGGGTGCGACGGCTTGCCGCGCTCCCAGTCGTCGGCGGGTTCCACGATGCCGCGACCCATCAGCCGCTTCCACACGCGGTTCGCCATCACCTGCGCGAACCGCTCGTTCTGCGGTGCGGTGATGAGCGCGGCCAGCCGGTCGCGCGCGTCGTCGGGATACTGCGAGAGCTTGCCGGCTTCTTCCGGCGCGAAGCGAGCGAAAGGCCACTTCGCGGCGACCTCCGTGCCCGGCTTGAGCGTCACCGCGATCAGCGGCTTGCGGCCCCCCTCGTGAACCTTGTCGAGCGGCACACTGCTCGTCGCGGGCAGCTTCACCGACTTCGCGCCGAGCATCGCGGCCAGCTCGAACAGGTCGCGTTGTAACGACGCGTGAGCGGGCGCGTCGTGACAGCGGGCGCACTTCATCTCCACGCCGAGGAACGCGGACGCGACCACGGTGCCCTTCATCGCCATCGGTACGTCGTTCTGCGACGCGACCCCGAACCCGGCCGGGCCGCCGAACCGCGCGCTGCCCTTCATGCGCAGCACCTCTGTGACGAACAGGTCCATCGGCTTGTTGTCGCGGAAGGATTCGTAGAGCCACCAGCGGAACGGCCCGGTGTTGTTCAGCGTCGGGTTGATGATGTTCGGGTTTTCGGCCAGCACGTCGAGCCAGTAGCCCATCCAGTGATCCGCCCAGCGCGGATCGGCGAGCAGCCGATCAATCACCTTCGCGCGCTTGTCGGGCGCGGTGTCCGCGAGGAACGCGCGAATCTCTTCGGTTGTCGGCACGACTCCGACCGTGTCGAGCGTCACGCGGCGCAGGAACGTGAGGTCGTCGCAGAGCGGCGTGAGCGTGGTGTGTTCCGCGTTCAGGTCCGGCCAGCGCGCGCCTTCCGCGATCCACGTTTCGAGAACGCGAATCTCCGCGGCGGTTAACTTGTCGCCCTTCGGCGGCATGACGCCTTCGCCGTCGGCCTTCACTCGCACCAGCAGCGGGCTGCTCGCGGGCTTGCCGGGAGTAATCGCGGGGCCGTCGTCCTTGCCGCCGGCGAGCGCGCCAGCGCGGTCGTCGAGCCGCAACTTGCCCTTCGGCTTGTCGCCGCTGTGACAGCCTGAACACTTGGCTTCGAGGATGGGTTGAACTTGCTTGTAGAAATCGACCGCGCCCGCCGGTGCCAAGGCTTGCTCCTCGACATCCACCAACTTTGCAACCAGGAAGTGATCGATCGCGTTGTTCGCGGGATACCGGAGGAGTCGCTCGGGTACTCTCTGCGCGGGTGTTGAATCGAGCCACTTCGTCGCGGCGTCGCGGCGCGTCTTCCAGTACGGCTCGTGCTCCTGGCGCTTCGATTCACGCGCCTTGGCGTTCACCGCGTCGAGGTGCGCGGCGCGTTCGGTTTCGTAGGCGGTCCAGCCCGCGTCAGTGTATGGCACCGCGCGCGTGCCCGGCGTCAGCAGGTGCCACGATTCGGTCCCCGCGAGCAACACCGCGACCACCGTTTCGCCCAGTTCCGGCCGCCGGTTGTTATTACCTAAGGAGTTGCCGACGATCGTTTCCAGCACGACGACGTGTTCGCCGGCCGTCGCCTCGAAGGTGAGCCACGTTTCGCGGTTGCCCGGCGGCGCGAAGCGGAAGTCGGGGCCGAGGTTCAGGTACTTCTCGGCCTTCGCGATGGTGCCGTGCCCGCTACTGTCGGTCGGCGGGAACGGCGTCGAGAGCAGCAGTTTGTCGTCGAAGTACAGCCGCGCCGCGCCGCGCCCGCGGAGCAAGATGCGGTGCTTGCCCGCGGGCAGCGTGACGACTGCAAGAGCGCGGAGCAGGAACGGGTTGGGCCGGTCGCCGCGCACGCCGGTATCGACGTACTTGTGCGGCACCTCGAAGAACCCGAAGGCGGTCTCGCGGTAGCTCTCGGTCGGTGACGGCGGCACCTCCGGCCACGCGTTGCGCGTCGGCAAACCCTCCTCGCAAATCTGGACCAGCACTTCACCCTTCGGCAAGTCGGCGCGCTTCACAACCGGCGGAGGCGGCAAGAACTGATAGCGGTTCTTCAGCACGTCGTCGGAAAGCGCCGCGTGCCAGATGGTCACGTCGTCGAGCGCGCCGCGGAACGTGTTGCTCGCGCCGCCGCCGTTGCCGGTGCCGATGGTGAGGTCGTCCGCGTCGGTCACCGGGGCGCGGGTCGTGGCGCCGCCTTCGTCCCACTCGCCCTTCCGCGCGACGCCGTCGATGTACCCGCGAACGCTGTCCGGCTTGCCGAACGTGTACACCACCGCGACGTGGTGCCACCCGCCGGCTTTGAAGCCGGTCGTTGTCGTCCACCGGTGCCACTCGGCCGCCTTGTCTTTGTCCGCGATACTCGCGAACAGGAACGAGACTTTCGCCTCGCCCTTCTCGCCCTTGAGCCGCAGCGCGTAGTTCTGGTTCTTCTCCGGGAACCCCGGCTTGCGGTTGCGGCCCTTGCCCACGAGGTACGTGTAGTTCCCGTCCTTCAGGTCCGCGACCTTCACCCAGGCTTCGATGGTGATCGAGTCGTTCAGCCCGAAGCGCAGGTTCGCCTTCGGCATGTCGGCTTCGCGGAGTGTGATGCTGGCGTTGGCGGCGCTGAACGCCATCGCGGTGTTGGTCGCGGCGAAGCTCGGGTAGGAGGGCGGGCGCGGGCCGGCTTCGAGGAACTTGGCGGCCTCTTTCGTGACACCTGGTTCGTTAGGCGCGTTGAAGTGCCACACGGCCGCGGGCGTTTCGGTGGAAGGCACGTCGTTCTGAGCGAACGCGGGAAGTACGACGACGAGCGTGCCCAACAGCGCGACCGGGAGACGAGTCATGCGCGAACCTGCGTGCGGGTGCGGAGTGCTGGAGAGTGATTGTACCGCTTCGGAGACGCGGAGCGAACCTCATACGCCATCGGATTGGTGACGGCGGTTTTCTTCCCTCCCTCTCCCCTTGCGGGAGAGGGTGGCCGCGCTTCGCGGACGGGTGAGGGGTGCCGGCCCAAGCAGACCACGCCAAGCCCTTCTGATTTGTAAAGCCGACCCCTCACCCGTCCGCGAAGCGCGGCCACCCTCTCCCGCAAGGGGAGAGGGCAAAGACTGTTACTCTTCAGTAGGCCACGGTATCACTCCTTGTCCTTTCGCCCCAGCAGCAACTCGGCGGCCTCCTTCACCCAACCGCTGTGCCAGTCGTGCTTGCGCGCCGGGCCGTCGCGGTACTCGTGTGCAATCTTCAGCTTCTCCATCAGTTCGTGCGCCCGCTCGTGTTCGTCGCGGAAGCCGCCGTAGCCGGTCAGAATCAGCCGCGTCTCTTTCTGGAAATTCGCCGCGTTGTCCTCAAGGAGTTTGCTCACGCGATACCCGGCGAAGTTGTCGTCGGTGCCGAAGATGTCGCCACTACCGTACCTGCCGGACTTGTCCATCATCAAGGGCGCGTCCCACGCCGCGGCCTTGCCGAACAAGTCGGGGTGTCGCAACAGCAGGCTGTACGCGCCCCACCCGGACTTGCTGAAGCCCAAGAGCAACCGCCCTTCGGACGCGGCCTTCACGGGGTACGTCTTCTCCACGAACGGCACCACCACCTTCACGAAGTACGTCTCCTGGCGGATGTCCTTCTTGGTGGGGTGGTCGGCGTACCACGGCAGATGCGAGAACGTGGGCGCGACGAACACCGCGTTGAGCGTGTTGTGTAGGTCGAGTTTCTTGATCTCCTTCAGCCCGTCGCCGTACTTGCTCTCGGTGCCCGCTTCCACCGGCAGCACGTACACGCACGGATACGTCTTGCCCTTCTCAAGTTTCTCCGGCGGCAGCACGCGAACGAAAGTCGTCCCCGCCTGATACGGCGACTTCACCTCGTGAACGAGAAAGCCGTTGTCGTCTTTCTTCGCATCGGAGATAGTGGACGCGTCGGGCGTCGGCTGCGCGAGCGCCGCGCCGAGCATCAGGAAAAGTGTCACAATCGTGGCCCTCGAAGGTGCTGGCGGCTGTCATCGGCAACGTATCGCGTTGGACCCGGATGGGCCATTATTCCGAACCCGGCGCCCCGCCACAACGCGGTCTACTTGGAGAAACCTGCGTGGGCACTGTGTCGTCGGGGATGAGCTGTCGTAGTTGACCCGCCACAACGCGGTCTACTTGGAGAAACCTGCGTGCGGCTATTATTCGTGTGCGCCCGGAACCGTTTGCGCAGCCCGACCGCGGAAGCGGTGTTCGGCGCGGTGCCCGGCGTGGAGGCCGAGTCCGCGGGCGTCGCGCCCGACGCCGACAACCCGGTCACCCCGGAGTTGCTCGCGTGGGCGGATGTGGTCCTTGTGATGGAACCGGTACACCGGGCGAAGCTCACAAAGGCATTCCCGGCCGCGCTCCGCAGCAAGCGGGTCGTGTGCCTCGACATCCCCGACGAGTTCTTGCACATGGATCCCGAAATGATCAGGCTGCTGTGGGAGCGAGTGCCGCGCCACGTTCCCGCGCTCGCGAGCGCGAAGCCGGCGTAACTCCTCAGACCTTGCCCGGCGTCGCCGGCCACTTGTCTTCCAGATACCACTTCACCAGCGCCGCGTGGGACAGCGGGGTGGACAGGTCATCGACGTTCGCGTTCGTCTGGTAGTCGAGAAGCACAACGGGGCGCTGTTCTGCTTGCTCGCGAAGTTGCTCCAACTCGCGCGTCAGACGGTTCTCCAGCACCCACCGGTACGCGGGCAGGTAGATCCGGTAGCGGGCATCGCGGTAGCCCAACAACACGTCGCTTGTGGCGCCGAACCGGTGTCCGCGAACCGCGCCGCGACTCTTCCCCGACCGCTTGATGTTCTTCATGTTCGTCACCGCCCACTTCGCGGGGTCGGTGTCCTCCTTCTCGAACACCTTTAGTCCTTGCCACAGCCCCTCGACCGACGCGGCGGTCTGGTCGGGCGTGTTGGGGATCGGGATTCCGCCGTGCGGGAAGAACGGGCTGAACCGCACCCACGGCTCCGGCCCCTTCGACGTGACATCGACGAGCAGCGCACCGGGCCACAGTTTCATCACGGTCCACGCCTTCTTTCGGCGGCTGTCAATTCCGATTTTCATGGCACACTCAGTTAGGAAAGTGAGGTGAGTTTCCGCCACTGTGGAGGGCGTGCAATGTCGGTTTGTGGCGCCGCCAACCTTCGCGGTCCCACCGCGCGAATGCGGTTGACACGTTCCGGCAGTATGCTTAAAGATGCCGCCCGAACGAACCGACGGGGTTCGCCACCGACGCGGGGTCGGGGCGGACGCCCTGACTTCAGCGGTCACGATCGACCGCGTCGGACCTCGAATCGCCTATCACGGAGGGTTACCGCATGATTCGTCGAACCTGGATCACCTGCCTGTTCACCGCGGCCGTCGCGATCGTGGTCAGCGCCGGGTCGGCCGACGCCGGGCTGCTGCCCGTCTCGGTCACCGTTCAGCCGGAAGCCGGCAACTTCCGCTGGACGTACTCGGTGGTGCTGCCCACCGACATGAAGTTGCAGTCGGGCAACTACTTCACCATCTACGACTTCGCCGGCTACCAGAGCGGGTCCGGGGCGGTGTCGGCCACCTCGCCGGACCCGAGTTTCGCGCAGTACTGGGCCTTGAGCACCGCCGCGGTCGGGCCGACCCCGAACCGGCTGAACCCGCAGGACGAGCCGACGATCGCCAACCTGACGTTCACGTACAACGGGCCGACCATCCCGTCGGGCCAGTTGACGCTGGGCAACTTCGCCGCGACCTCGACGTTCGGGACGACCGCGCCGAGCTTCTTCACCGCGATCAACCAGAGG
>CANLGS010000079.1 GCA_947490035.1 Gemmataceae bacterium | reverse complement strand
CGGCGCGAGTTCCTGCATGCTCAGGCACTCGTCCTCGTCGGCGTCGCGCGTGGCGAGCAACTTCTCGACCGCGTTCACCTCGTCCTTCGTCAACTTCCCGTCGCCGTTGGCGTCGAGCAGTTTGAATATGGCCGCCGTGACGGCCGCGCTCTGGTAGTTGTCGGGCTGCACCGGTTGCGGGCGGATGACCTGCGCCGCGGTCAGTTTGTAGTACGCGACGAACTCCTCGAACGACACCTTCGCGTCGCCGTCTTTGTCGAGATCCTTGAGCGCCGGGGCGCCGTTCGCGGCCGGCTGGTAGAAGCCGTTGGCGAGCAGTTGCGTCAGCCCCTGATCGGCGAAGACGAACTTCGCCTCCTTCTCGTCGAGGAACCCGTTGCCGTCGCGGTCGCAGAAGTCGAACGCCTTCCGCAACCGGTCGCGCCACAGTTCGCCGAGCGACTTCCCTTCCTGAAGGGTGGTGACGCGAATCCGAACCGGGCGCAGGTTGGTGGACACCAGCACTTCGTAGGAGTCGTTGAACTTCGGCGCGACGTACTTGGGCGCCGCGGGCCGTGGCGCGGGCGCGACTTCGGGCGCCGCGGGGACGGCGAGTACCGTGCCGGTCAGCGCGACGACGGCGACCATTGCGAGGAACCTCTCCCCCCAGCCCCCTCCCCTAAGAAGGGAGGGGGAGCAAGAGAAGAAGCCGGAAGCGAGAACTCGCAGCGTTCGCGTCTTAGCCCCTCCCTTCTTAGGGGATGGGTTTGGGAGGGGTTGCATTACGGTGTTCACGCGAGCACCTCCGTGACGGGCTTGGCACCCTTCTCGACGATGCGGATGGGGCGACCCACGTTCGACATGTTCTGCTTCTCGAAGTCGATGCCCAGCGCCGAGCAGACCGTCGCGAGGAAGTCCACGGTCGGCGTGACGCGCTCCTCGACCGTGGTGCCGTCTTTGCTCGTCTTGCCGGCCGCCTGGCCGCCCTTCACGCCGCCGCCGGCGATGACCGTGCTCCACGCGTTCGGGTAGTGGTCGCGGCCCTTACCCTGGTTGATCTTCGGCGTGCGGCCGAACTCGCCCGCCCACACGATGGTGGTCGTTTCGAGCAACCCGCGATCCTTCAGGTCGTCCATCAGCGCGGCCCACGCCGCGTCGAGCGTACCGCACAGGTTTTTGACCGCGTCGAAGTTGTTGCCGTGCGTGTCCCAGTTGCCGAGCGTGACTTCGACGAACGGCACGTTCTTCTCGACCAGCCGGCGGGCGAGCAGACAGCCCTGGCCGAACAGGTTGCGGCCGTACTTGTCGCGCGTCTTGTCCGTCTCGGTGGTCAGGTCGAATACCTTGCCGCCGTCGGACTGCATGAGCCGGATGGCGCGGTCGTAGGCCGCGGCGTGGCTCTTGGCGACCGCGCCGGGGCGCGTGGTCGCGAAGTCTTCCTGCATTTCGCGGAGCATGTCGAGCCGGGCCGCGGCGGTCGCGTCGTCGATCACCTTCGGGCGGTCGAGGTCGGCCACCTTCAGCACGGCGTCGATGTTCGCGGCGGGGATGTTGTTGTTGAATTGGCCGTCGCCCACGATGAGCGGGGCGTGAACCGGCCCGAGGAATCCGGGGCCGAACGCTTCCTGCGAGAAGAACCGCTGCGGCGCGACGCTGATGAAGTTCGGCAGTTCGTTCTTCGGGTCGCCGAGTTCCTTCGAGATGAGCGAGCCGATGCTCGGGTACTGGATGCCCGCGAAGCCGGGCAGTTGGCCGGTCCGCATGAGGTACGTGCCGCGGGCGTGGTCGCCTTCCTTCGTGGACATGCCGCGCAGCACCGCGAGGCTCTTGCCGTGCTTCGCGAGCTTCGGCAGGTGTTCGCCGATCTTCAGGTCCGGCGCGGCCTCGATCTCCTTATACGGCCCGCCGTTCTCGTGACCAGGCTTCAAGTCCCACAGGTCGATGCTGCTCGGCCCGCCGTTCATCCACAGCAGGATGCACGACCGCTTGGGCTTGATCTTCTTCTCTTCGGTGGCGCGGGCGAGTTCGCCCATCCACCCCGACATCGACACGGCCGTGCTGACCGCGCCGACGCGCAGGAGGTGGCGACGATCCATCGGAACGCGGAGCGCGGAATGCGGAATGCGGAGTGAAGACCGAACGGAAGACATCGCGAATCCCCTGTTGATGATTAGTTGTTAATCGTTAATCGCGTGCCGTGCGGATCGAGGCAACGATCATCGCCGTGATCTCGTCGGCTTCTCGCATCAGGTCGCTGAGCGCCTCGGCAGCAACCATCCCCGATTCACAGAGCAGTTCCAGCCAATATGAACACTCGTCCGACTCCTCCTCGACGATGCCGAGTTTCGCGCAGAACTCGGCTCGAGAGCGTCCGCGTTGGGCGGCGCGGTAATTCGCCCCGACCGAGGTCGCTGAGCGGAGGAGTTGTTTCCCGATCACGTCGCCGGCGCGGGTATTCGGCAGGGTATTGACCAACTTCATCACCCGCAGGGCGAATTGTTTGGTGCGTGCGCGGAGCGTGTTGTCGTTTGGCATCGGATGACTCCTGAGTGAAGGAAAGTCACTCGACTGTGCACCCAATTACCCCAAAAGAAAGCGCTCTGTTCTTGCCCGCTTGTCCCTGCTTTGGTTCCGTTCTCTGGTCCTTGTTTTCCGTTCCGCACTCCGCGCTCCGAGTTCCGCGCTGCCTAGTGGTTGAACAAGAACTCCGGGCTGTTCAGCAGAACCCAGAACACGTCGGCGAGCGCCTGCTTCTTGTCGTTCTTCGCGCCGCCGCGGTCCACGTAGCTGGTGAACTTCTCCAGTTCCTCCGGTGTCGGGTTGCGTGAGAACGCGGTCAGGAACAGGTTGCTCACGCGCTGCTTCGTGCCCCAACCCGGCATGTCCGCGATTGCGGCCAACAGTTCGCTCTTGGCGAGGTCGGTCTGGTCGCCGATGAACTTGCCGTTCATCAGCATCAGCGCCTGGAGAATGGTCGTGTTGGTTTCGGTCGCGCGCTCGGTGTTGGCGAACTGCGTGAGGAACTGGCTGCGCGGGTTGCCCGGCTGCACGAACCCGAAGTTCTGCTGGTTCCGCATGTACGCGGGTTCGCGGAAGCCGGTCGCGGACACCATCGTGTCGAACAGTTGCGACGGGGTCAATCCCTTGAGGCTCATCTTGGCGAACCGCCGCGGGTCGGCCTGACCGGGGTGGCTCATCTTGCTCGTGAGCTGGTACGCCTTCGAGCGGGTGATGGCGCGAATGAGCATCCGGTTGTCGAACCCGCCGTCGGCGAACGCCTGGCCCAGTTCTTCGAGCAACTCCGGGTGGCTGGCGGGGTTGTTCTCGCCCGGTTCATCCACGGGATCGACGATGCCGATACCGAAGAAGTGCGCCCACATCCGGTTCGCCATGTTCTTCGCGAAGAACGGGTTCTTCGCATCGACCAGCCAGTTGGCGAGTTCCTGCCGCGGGGACTTCTCCAGCGACCACTCCGGGTTCGTGCCGTCGAAGAAGGTCGCCGTTACCTTGCGGTCGGTCGCCAGCACGCCGATGGTGTTGCGGTCCGACTGCGGCTGGAGCGGCCCGACGAAGCCCGGGCGCGGCGCGTTGAGCGGGTTGAGTTCGGCGAAGAACGCGGCGAACTGCCAGAACTGGTCGCGAGTGTACGGCGCGAACGGGTGGTCGTGGCACTGGGCGCATTCGAGCTTCATGCCGAGGAACAGGCGGCTTACGGCGGACCCGACGTTCTCGGGTTTCGCCTCGCTCGCCGAGTAGAAACCGGCGATGTTGTTGCCGTCCGGTTCGCCGCCGCTGGCCTGCACGAATCGGAAGCCGGGGTTCTGGGTGTTGACCGTCAGCCCGACGGTGACGATCCGCTTCACGACCTGATCGACGGGCGTGTTCTCGCGGTAGCGGGCGCGGAGGTACGTCTCGAACTGCCCGCCGAACTGCGCCAACTGGAAGTTGGTGGTCGTCTGCGGCAGCCACTGCGCCCGCGTCACGGCGGCGAAGTAGTTCGCGTGGCCGGGCATCTGGAGCAGGTAGTCAACGAGCTTCGCCCGCTTGTCGGCAGTCTTGTCGTCGATGAAGGAACGGGCTTCGGCCGCCTTCGGCGCGCGGCCGATGACATCGAGGTACACGCGGCGCACGAACTCGGCGTCGTCGGTCGTCTCGGCCGGGATCAACCCGCGGGCTTCCCAGTCCTTCGCGAGGTGCCTGTCGATCAGCGCGGCGATGGTGTCGGCCGGGTCTTTGACGCCCTTCGGCGCCGGCGCGACCTCGGAACCGAACCCCACAGCCGGAAAGACGAGCGCGGCCAGGAAAGCCGCGACTCGAAGGCGCACGGACATCTTGGTCCCTCACTTCCGCGAGATGAATGCTCTGGCTGACTGAAAAGGAAGACGGCCGGTTTCGGGGAAACTAACCCCGGTTCCCGGTGTTGCCGGTCACTTCTTGGTACGCTTCAGCACGAACTTGGCGGTCTGCGCGTCCTTGTCCGAGGCCGCGTCGAAATCCGCCGGGCGTTTGCTGCCCTCGCCCAGGTAGACGACGATCGTGAGCGTGTCTTTCTCGACTTTGAAGATGCCTTCGTTGGTCACCCCGGATTCCGGCTTGCGCAGCATCTGGAAGTCAACGATCTTTGGCTTGGTGGTGGAGTCGATCGCGATCACCTCGCCGTTGCCGTACTTCCCGAAGGTGAACTTCGCCCCGGTGATGGTCATCGCGATCTGTTCGTCGGCGGGCAGGTCGCGCTCGGTGCCGTTGGTGACCCACGCGACGAGCGTCCAGTCGCCTTCGAGGGCTTTGAGTTCCTTCTTCGCGGCCTCGTTGAGATCGGCCGACGGCGCGAGCAGCGACGCAACGACTACGGCAGTGAACATGGAGTGCCTCCCTGAACGTTCGACGGTTGGTAAGAGTCTACCCCACCGGGAGGGCCGAAACAATCACGCGACTGTAACGGCTCGCGCAATCCTTTGACGCCGCCCGCTTGCGGTTGTTTCATCGCGGCGGTACGGTGAGTTCATTATGCGCACACTCCTCGTCTTCTTCGCCACGTTGCTCGCGACTCATGCCGCGAGCGCGCAGCCCAAATCCGAGTACCCCGCGTTGAAGCAGCGGCTCCAGCGCGGCAACTACGCGGAGGCGCTCGCGGGGTACGACGAACTCGCGAAGAACGAGAAACTCCCGCTCGCGTTCATCGGGCAGGCCGCGTGTTACCGCGCCACCGGCGAGAACGTGAAAGCCCTCGACGCGCTCGACGCCGGATTGAAGGCGCATCCAGACAACCCCGATCTGCTCGCGCACCGGGCGGATTTACTCTTCGCGCTTGGCAAGTGGGACGACGCCACGAAGGACGCCGAAGCCGCGATCAAGAAGGACTCGAAGCACTTCCTCGCGCGGTGGGTCCGCGCCCGCGTGCTGCGCGACAAGGGCGACCTCGACGCGGCCGACACCGAGATGCGCTGGTTCGTGAAGACCTACACCGACGCCGCGGCGCTGGAGAAGGAGATCACCGACCCGGAGAAGTTGCTCATCGTCGCACTCGCGGGCATCGAGAACGCGACCACGCACAACAAGCCCGAACAGTTCAAGTTCATCGAGAAAGAAGTCCTCCGCGACGCGGTCCGGCACGACGCGGACTTCTGGCAGGCCGAGTCCGCGCGTGGTCAGTTGTTCCTCGACAAGCACAACCGCGCGGAAGCGGCCAACGCGTTCGACGACGCCCTCAAGATCAACCCCACCGCCGCGGAAGCGTTGGTCGGAAAGGGGCTGATCGCGCTCGAACGCATGGACTTCGCGGAAGCCGAACGGCAGGCCGACATTGCGCTGAAGGTGAACCCCAAACACCCCGGCGCGCTGCGCCTGAAGGCCGACGTGCGGTTCGCGGAGGGCGACGCAGTCGGCGCGCGGAAGCTACTGGTGGTCGCGAAAGCGGTGAACGCCCGCGACGAATCGACCCTGGCGCGACTCGCGGCGAACGGGTATCTGAGCGGCGACAAAGCTGGGTTCGCGGCGTTATCGAAGGAGGTCGAAGCGTTCGACTCGAAGCCGGCGCAGTTCTACACGGAACTCGGCACGATCTTCTCCGACGCGCGGCAGTTCGCGCTCGCGGCGGAGTGCTTCGAGAAGGCGAGCGCGCTGCGCCCCGCGATGCCGGGCGCGAAAGCCGGGTTGGGGCTTCTGCTCTACATGCAGGGCCGCGAGCCGGAAGCGAAGGCCGCGCTCAAGGCCGCGATGAAGGCCGACCCGTTCAACGTGAAGGTCGATAACGCGCTGCTCGTGCTGGAAGAACTCGCCGAGTACGCGACGACCGAGACGCCGCACTTCGTCATCCGGTACGACAAGAAGAACGACAAGGTGATGGCCGCCTTTCTCGCGGACGTTTTGGAAGAGACGTTCGCGGAACTCGCGAAGCAGTACGACTACACCCCGCCGGGGAAGATTCTCGTGGAGGTGTTCGCGCGCCAGCAGATGTTCAGCGGGCGCGTCGCGCTGCTGCCCGGTCTGCCCGGCGCGGTGCAGGGCGCGTGTACCGGCCCGCTGATCGCGCTGCCGTCGCCGCGGGCCGACGGCGGCAAGCGCACGTACAACTGGGCGGTCGTCATCCGGCACGAACTCACGCACGCGTTCAACCTGCTCCAGACCCAGCACCGCTCGCCAATCTGGTTGACGGAAGGACTGGCCGTGCGCGCCGAGAACACCAACCGGTTCGGTCAGGTCGCGCTGCTCCTTCGCGGCCGGCTCGCGGCCGGAACCGCGTTCGATCTCGACACCATCGGGCGCGCCTACAAGCGGTTCAATCAGCGAGCCGACGTGATGCTCGCCTACTACCAGGGACTGCTCTACGTCGAGTACATTGCGAAGGTTTACGGCGGCGAAGAAGCCATCGCAAAGTTGCTCAACGCCTACAAGACTGGTGGCGACACGCCGACCGCGCTGAAGGCCGCGCTGGGCGTGGAGAAGGTGGAGTTCGAGGCCGGTTACCGCAAGTACCTCGCGGACGTGGTGAAAGCAAACACCCCGCGGCGCCCGGACAAGGTGCTGACGTTCGCCGAACTCGAAGCCGCGCACAAGGCGGCGCCCGACGATCTCGACCTCGCGGCCCGGCTCGCGGGCGAATACCTCCGACGCGACAAGGCCGACGACGCGAAGAAGCTCGTGGACGCGGTGCGCGCGAAGGAGAAGGGTCACCCAGTCGCGTCGATTGTGTTGGCACGAATCTTGCGCCGCGCGAAGGACGACGCCGGCGCGAAGGCGGTGCTGGAAGAGGCCGCAGCCGCAAACCCCGACGACGGCCGAGTGCTGCTCGAACTCGGCAAACTGTACTTCGAGTTGAAGGATTACGACAAGGCCGCGATAACCTTCGAGAGCGGTCGCAAGTCCGCGCCCGGCGAAGCGGACTGGCTCGACCAACTCGTGCGAGTCTACGACATCGCGAAGAAGCCGGACCTGCTCGCCGGCGTGCTGGCGGACGTGGCCAACGCGAATCCCGACGATCTCGCGCTTCACCTCCGCCTTGCGAAGTTACACGCGAACGCGAACCGGCACGCCGACGCGGATCGCGTCGCCCGCCGCGCGCTGTTCATCGACGTGATGAACGTCGAGGCGCGAGACCTGCTCTTCGCCGCGCTCGCCGCGCAGAACAAAGACAAGGAGATTGAAGCGATTCGGAAGAGGTACGAGTAGGGCAGGGCGCTGGCCTGTCATTCGCGGGACATGCCAGCGCCCTGCCCTACAACAAATAGTCCCAATCCAGACAGGCCAGCGGCCTGTCCTACTCGACTCGGAGCCTTTCCCATGCTGTCGCGCCGTGACTTCCTCGCCTCCAGCGCCGCTGCCGCCGGCGCCGCGCTCCTCCCGCGGATCGCGCAGGCCGCGCCGGAGGTGGAGCCGCTGTTCAAAATCTCGCTCGCGCAGTGGTCGCTGCACCGCGCGTTCTTCTCCAAAGGCGCCGACAAACTCGACGCGCTCAAGTTCGCGGAGATCAGCACCAAGGACTATGGCATCAACGCCGTCGAATACGTCAACCAGTTCTACAAGGACAAGAAGAAGGACGAGGCGTTCCTCAAAGACCTGAAGAAGGTCGCGGACGACAACAAGGTGACGAGCGTCCTCATCATGTGCGACGGCGAGGGCGCGCTGGGCGACGCGGACGAGAAGAAGCGGCAGCAGGCGGTCGAGAACCACTACCGCTGGGTCGAGTGGGCGAAGTTCCTCGGCTGCCACTCGATCCGCGTGAACGCCCAGACCGGCGGCAACGGGACGCGCGAGGAGAAGGCGAAGATGGCCGCGGACGGCCTACGCAAGCTGGCCGAGTTCGGGCAGAAGCACCAGATCGGCGTGATCGTCGAGAACCACGGCGGGTTGTCGTCCGACGGCGAGTGGCTCGCGTCGGTGATGAAGCTGGTGGACAACAAGTTCTGCGGCACGCTGCCGGACTTCGGCAACTTCGGCACCTACGACCGCTACAAGGGCGTGGACGAACTGATGCCGTTCGCGAAGGGCGTGTCGGCCAAGTCGCACGACTTCGACGACAAGGGCAACGAGACGAAGACCGATTACCGCAAGATGATGGAGTTGGTGGTGAAGAAGCACAAGTACCACGGGTTCGTCGGCGTCGAGTACGAGGGCGGCAAGCTGAGCGAACCGGACGGCATCAAGGCGACGAAGAAGCTGCTGGAAACCGTTCGCGCCGAACT
This sequence comes from Gemmataceae bacterium, assembly GCA_947490035.1. GTDB lineage: Bacteria > Planctomycetota > Planctomycetia > Gemmatales > Gemmataceae > Gemmata. Next base: position 1,150 of record CANLGS010000079.1, on the reverse strand, counting down.
CGCGAAGGGGTAAGATAGAGTCTAAAGTCGTAAGGTCGAAAGTCGTAAAGCCGGAGACCGTGTTCTTGACCGTTTTTGACTTTACGACTTTCGACCTTACGACTTTAGACTGGAGAAGAGATGCCGCTGTACTTGTACGAGGTGGTGCTCGCGGACGGGTCCGGGGGCGAGCAGTTCGAGGTGTTTCAGAAGATGGCCGACGACCCGCTCGCGAAGCACCCGGAGACCGGCAAGCCCGTTCGCCGCGTGTACACCGAGGCGAACGCGCCGCGCGCGTGGACTGACTCGCAGGGCAAGGCCGCGGTCAGCGACAAGAACCTCGCGGCGAAGGGGTTCACCAAGTACGTGAAGACCGGCAACGGCAGTTACGAGAAGACCGCCGGCACCGGGCCGAAGAAGATTCAGAGGAAGTAACCCGAAACCCTCTTCGCCCGACGCGTATCCAACTTATATGAGAGCAAACCTGACAGTTCTGATCGTGTTGTTCGTGGTCGCCCTTCTCGTAATCGGCGCTGTGGTGTTTCGTGGGGGGGGCGTCATCCCGCCCGCGATCGCCGAGCGCGAGGGTAAACCAATGGGCGGCGAAAAGGTGGTGAAGACGGAAGCCGAGTGGCGCGCGCAACTCACGCCGGAGCAGTACCGCGTCACGCGCGAACACGGCACCGAGCGCTCGTGCAGCGGCGCGTTCTGGAACTCCAAGGACGACGGCGTGTACGCGTGCGTGTGCTGCAATCAGCCGCTGTTCGACTCGCTCACGAAGTTCGACAGCGGCACCGGCTGGCCGAGCTTCAAGGAACCGGTCGCGGAGGACAACGTCAGCACGAAGACCGACCGCGGGTTCGGAATGGCGCGCACGGAGATCCTGTGCAGCCGGTGCGACGCGCACCTCGGCCACGTCTTCCCCGACGGACCTCCGCCGCACGGTCTGCGGTTCTGCCTCAACTCCGCCGCGCTCAAACTCATCCCGCGCTTCGCGATCGATGAGTTGAAGTAACGCCCGCCCCTAGGCTGATCGGAAGTTCGAGTTGACAGTGTTTTTGGTTCATCCCCGTTCTGGAATCAGTTCGCCGGGGGAACGGAACTTTTCGCTGGAAAAGCAGCGGAATTCACGAGCCGTGTGAACCAAAAACGGGATCGAACTCGAACCAAT
>CANLGS010000078.1 GCA_947490035.1 Gemmataceae bacterium | reverse complement strand
GGTGTCGCCCAGGTCGTTTTCTCGTCGCGCTTGGCGACCCACTTCGTTTTGCCCGTGGCCGCGTCCAGACAGAACAGCTTGGAATCGCCTTCCTGGTCGTGGTTGAGCAGCAGCGAATCGCCGTGGACGACCGGCGTAACGGCTTCGCCCCAGCCGTAGCGCGTGTGCATCCGATCGAAGTCTGTGCGGCTCCACTTCACGGCGCCGTCGAAGTCGAGACAGTAGGTGCCGAACGAGCCGAACGAGGCGTACAGGTGTTTGCCGTCGGTGGTAGGCGACCCGGCCGCGTAGGAGTGCGTCTTGTGGATGCCCTCGTGCGGCACCGCTTCGGCCACGGTCTTCTCCCACAGTTTCTTGCCGCTGGTGCGGTCGAAGCACAGCACGATGAACTTGTAGAAGTGCTTGGGCGGTGTGGTGTTCACCTTGAACCGCGAATCCGGCTTCGGCAGTTCGTCCGGCTTCGCGAGGCGGTCGGTCTGCATCGCGGTGAGGATGAACACGCGGTCGCCCCACACGATCGGCGTCGCGCTGCCCTTCCCCGTCAGTTCGGCTTTCCACGCGATGTTGGTCTTCGCGTCCCACTTGGTGGGCGGGTCGGCCTTCGGCGCGGAGCCGTCGGCGTTCGGCCCTCGCCAGTGGTGCCAGTTGTTCTCCGCGTCCTTCGGGAGGTCGGCGGCGCCGACGCTGGTGGCGAACACCGCAAGCGCGAGAAGTGCGAAGCGATACATGTGAAACCTCGGCTGTGATGAGTGTAGTTGCCCAATGACAGAACGATAAATCAGTTCCAGGTGCGAAAACCTCACGCGGAGCGTGAGGACTACACTCGAAGATACTCACGCACCTGCGTCACGCAATCGTCGAGTGCAAGCGCACCCGTGTCGAGCGTGAGTCGCGGCACGGTCAGCGGCACCGCGGCGGCCTTCACGCGGTCGTACATGCCCGGCGTGCGGTTGCCCGCGAGGTGCGTGCCAACGGCGTGGTCGGCCGCGATGCGCTTGCGGGCGACCTCGTCCGAACACACGCACTCGATGACGCGAGGTTGGGCACCGAGCGAAGCGGCGAGCGCGAGCGGTGCGTCGAGTTGGCCCGACTTGCAAAACGTGCGGCCGTCGATGAACACTGAGCGCGCGGGATAGGCTTTCAAAAGATACCTCGCGGCTGCGTACACCGCGGACATCGCGACTTCATCTTGCGCCGCGGTGTAATCAAGCACGGCTGTGGGGAACAGCGCCGCGCGCACCACATCCTTACACAGCACGACGCCGCCGAGCGCTTCGGCGAGCCGGGCCGCGAGCGTGCTCTTCCCGCTTCCGGGCAGTCCGGCCATCAGGATTAGCACGCCCGCGCCTCATTCATCAAAGAAGAGTAGCCGCACGATAAACGCAGAAGGAAGACACGATCAGAGCAAAACGAATACTGTTTTCAAACACTGCTTTCTGCTTTCTCTGATCGTGTCTTTCTTCTGCGTTTATCGTGCGGCTACTCTTCTTCTCTTTGCTCACTTCACGGTCACGACCATCGGCGTCTTTTCGACGTTGCCCGCGGCGTCCTCGGCGAACGCCTTCAGTTCGATCGCGGCATCCAGCGTGATCTCCCACTCGCTGAAGTTCGCGCCGGTGGACTTCGCGTCCTTGCCGTTCACCGAGACGCGCTTCACGGTGCCGTTGTCAGATGTGCTTCCGCGCACAAAGAGTTTCCCGTCCTTCTTGGTCACAGATGTAATGACCGTGGCCGGCGGCAGGTCGTCCACGATCTGCGGCATCGGCGGGAACGCCACCCCCTTCACCTCCGCGACCCGCGACTCGTTGCCGGTCAGGTTCGGTTCGTCGCGGAAGCTCTTCTCGTCGGCCTTGAACTCGCCCGACTTGATGCTCACCACCATCGCGTGCCGGCCGGCGCCGAACCAGTCGTGGAGGTAGATCGGCACGCCCTTCTCCGACTTCGGCGTGGGTCGCGGGCCGCCGCCGAGGTTCGCCAGAGCCTTCTGCTTGCTGGTGTCGGCCCAGTTCACGGTCTTCACGTTCCGCATGTGCGTGACCGCCAGACCGGTCGGGTTGTCGTCGGAAATCTGGATCAGCGGCATCCCGCCGGACCGGATGCCGTCGAACGTGAGTCCGTCCACGACGAGCGGCCCGTACTGCACGCTCAGGTCGTCGTGGCCGCGGTTGAACGGCTCCGTGTGCGTCTGACTGATGAGCACGTTCTTGTAGTAGTGGTTGTCGTAGTTCGGGTGGTACACGCCGTAGGCGACCTTGTGGATGTGGAGGTTCTCGACGACGAGGTTCGGCACCTGCGGGCGGAAGCCGTAATGCACGTCCCAAATCTTGAGGTTCTTCACGACGAACGGGTGCTTCGCGTCCGGGCCGACGCGGTTCACGCCCTCGCCCAAGTTTACGCCGTACAGCCCGTGACTGCTGTGAACCTCGTTGTCCTCGAACCGCACGAACGGCAGCGTTCGCGGGTCGATCTGCTTGCGCGAACCGTCCGGCTGGCGGATCGGGAACATCAGCTTCAGCGAACTCGACGGCGTGGCTTCGTAGCGGAAGCCGTAGTTGCCGCACTCCGCCGCGATGTTCCGCGTGAAGCTGTTCAGGCTACACGTCCACCAAAACCCGGCGCCCTCGTTCCCGTCGAACGGCAGCACTTGCTTCGGGAGCTTCTTGCCCTTCGTCGCACCGACCGCGAGGTTGCGGTCCAGTACGTTGTAGACCTCGGTGCCGTCTTCGAGGAAGTAGCCGTGTCCGACGCTCTTGTACCCGACGTTGTCGCGCACGACGAGGTAGTCGGTGCCGTGGATCGTCAACCAGCGGTTCTGGCTGTCCCAGATCGAGCAGCCGACGACCGACGACCCGCGCATGGTGTCGCGGCAGAGGTGGAAGTGGATCGCGTACTTGCCGAGAATCTCTTTCTTGCCGAGGTGCCGGAACTCCGCGTAGCTGAGTGAACCAGCCGAATACTTGTGGAACATCGTGTGCCCGCGAACGCCCTCCGGCGCGGCGGATTCAACGACGACGTTGCGACTCAGGTTCGCGACTTCCGCGCGGTACTCGCCTTCGCCGAGGTGCCCCATCTCCAACGCCTTGTCGAAGGCGAGCTTCGTGCCGTCGATTGCGGTGATGATGCGGTCTTCGGTGAGCGATTCGGTCTTCGCGTTCCCGTGCGTCTGCGTGCCGGTCACGATGACGCGATCTCCGACCTTCCAGCCGGTCACCGCGTCCGCGAGTGACAACGCGGTGTCACCGGTCTTCGCGGTGGCGCCGAGCTTCACCCAGGCGCGCGACAGCGGTTGGCCGTGAAGGTCCATCCGGCCACCGCAGCAGATGATCGCGGGGCACGTCTCCCGGTTCATCCCTTCGACGTGGTGCAACCGAATGAGTGCCGTCTTGCCGACCGCGACGGGCGCGTCCGGGGTGCCGACGAGCAGCGCCGGGCGAACCGCACCGGCCGCGGGTTCTTCCATATGCCCTTCGCAGTCGAAGCCTTCTTCGGAGTACGCCTCGCCCGCCTGAATCTTGACGAGGCCGACGTTGAGTACGGTGTCCTTGTCGGTGGCGAACGCGAGCGTGCCGGCGACGTTGATGCCGCGAATGACGGTGTCGGACTTCACGTCGTAGGTGATCGCGTGGCCCTTCGCAATCAGCACGCGGGCGCCGGCGCCTGGTACGGCGTTCCCTTCCCAGGTGGACGCAGCCGACCACGGCCCGCTCTTCGCGGACTTGATAACCGGCGGATCGGCGGCGAACGCGCCGGCCGACAACAAGGCAAGTGCGGCAAGTGAGGCTAGGAAGCGCACGGGCAGCTCCGTTGGGTGGGAAGAGTGAGTCGCGCAGTGAACGCGCAGCGGTGGGGATGTGAAGAGTCTATCCGAACGCGGAGAGCAACTCAACCGTGTGGTTGCGTGGGTCGCCAAAAGAAGTGCGCGGGAAGCCGACACCCATTCACTTGCGCCCGGTCTTCCGATCCTCCGGGATCGTCCGGTTCCCGTCGGCGCGCGAATGGGGTACAACGAATGACGGCTCTCACCGCCAACCGAGATTCACATGGACCACGAACCGAACAGCACCGGCGGCGGAACCGCGAACCCGCCGGAACCACTGCCCGCACCGGAAGCGCTGTGCCCGGAAGCACTCACTGGGTTGCACCTCAGCGAGCCGAAAACCGCCGCGGCCGGGGCGACCGCCGTTGTCAAGTCACTGGCGCACGTCTTCGGCGTCGCGGGGTTCCGGCGCGGCTTGCGCGCACTCACCACGCTGAACCAGGCGCAAGGCGTCGATTGCCCCAGTTGCGCCTGGCCCGACCCAGACGTTCACCGCGCGCCCGCGGAGTTCTGCGAGAACGGGGCGAAGGCCGTCGCGTGGGAAGCCGACACGCGCCGGCTCACGGCGGAGTTCTTTCGCACGCACAGCATCGACGAACTGGCCCGCGAAACCGATTACTGGCACGGGCAGCAAGGGCGGCTCACCGAACCGCTCGTGCTGCGGCCCGGCAGCCGCCACTACGAACCCATCAGTTGGGACGACGCGTTCAGGCTGATCGCGGACGAACTGAACGCGCTCGCGTCGCCCGACGAGGCGCTGTTCTACACGTCGGGCCGCACGTCGAACGAGGCCGCGTTCCTGTACCAACTGTTCGTGAGGCAGTTCGGCACGAACAACCTGCCGGACTGCTCGAACATGTGTCACGAATCGAGCGGCAGCGCGCTCGGCCCGACAACCGGCATCGGCAAAGGCACGGTGAAGCTCGACGACTTTGCGAAGTCGCAACTCATCCTGATCCTCGGCCAGAACCCCGGCACGAACCACCCGCGAATGCTCACCGCGCTGCAAGCGGCCAAGCGCGCCGGCGCGAAGATCGTGGCCGTGAACCCGCTGAAGGAGGCGGGGCTGCTCGCGTTCCGCAACCCGCAGGAGGTTCGCGGGATGCTGGGGTTCGGCACGCCGCTCGCCGACCTCTACCTTCAAGTGCGCATCGGCGGCGATCAGGCGCTGCTCAAGGGCGTGCTTAAGTCGCTTGTCGCGCGCGGCACGCCCATCGACCGCGCGTTCATCGCGGAGAAGACCGACGGCTTCGACGCGATGCTGGCGACACTGGCCGAAGTGTCGTGGGAACAGATCACCGCGCAAAGCGGGATCGCGCGCGAAGCCATCGAGCAACTCGCGGAACTGGTCGCGACGAACGACCGCATCATCGCGTGCTGGGCGATGGGCCTCACGCAACACAAGCACGCGGTCGCGACGATTCAGGAAGTCGTCAACCTCCTCCTGATGCGCGGGAGCATCGGCAAACCGGGCGCGGGGCTGTGCCCGGTTCGCGGTCACTCGAACGTGCAGGGCGACCGCACGATGGGGATTTCCGAGAAGCCGGCCGCGCGGTTCCTCGACGCGCTCGCGAAAGAGTTCAACTTTGAACCGCCGCGCACGCAGGGCTTCGACACGGTGGAAGCGATCCACGCGATGCGCGACGGCCGCGCGAAAGTGTTCTTCGCGATGGGCGGCAACTTCCTCTCGGCCACGCCCGACACCGAAGTGACCGGCGCGGCACTGAAGAATTGCCGGCTCACGGTTCACGTCTCGATCAAGCTGAACCGCTCGCACCTCGTCAGCGGGCGCACAGCCCTGATCCTGCCGTGTCTCGGCCGCACCGAACGCGACACGCAAAACGGGCACCCGCAGTTCGTCACCACCGAGAACTCGATGGGCGTGGTGCAGTCGTCGCAAGGCTCGCTCGTGCCGGCGTCGCGGCACCTGTTTAGCGAAGTGGCGATCGTCGCGCGGCTCGCGGAGGCGACACTCGGCACGCGATCGTCGGTGCCGTGGCGCGAACTTGCGGCCGACTACGACCGCATCCGCGAGCGCATCGAACGCGTGATTCCCGGCTTCGACAACTACAACGCCCGCGTGCGCAAGCCGGGCGGCTTCTACCTCCCAAACGGCCCGCGCGAAGGCACGTTCCCCACCGCGACCGGCAAGGCGCGGTTCACGGCGCACCCGCTACACGAGGTGCGCGTCGAACCCGGCCAGTTGGTGATGATGACGATCCGCACGCACGACCAATTCAACACGACGGTGTACGGTCTGGACGACCGCTATCGCGGCATCAGCGGCGAGCGTCGCGTGGTGCTGATGAACGCGAACGACATCCGCGAACGCGGCCTCGCGGCCGGCGACCTGGTGAACCTCACCGGCCACTTCCGCGACGAAACGCGACTCGCGCGCGGCTTCATCGTGGTGGAGTACGACATCCCCGCACGGTGTTGCGCGACGTACTTTCCCGAAACGAACGTGCTGGTGCCGCTGGACAGCACCGCCGACGGGAGCAACACCCCGACCTCGAAGTTCGTCGTCGTCACCGTCGCCCGCACCGCGCGGACCGCGTAGAAACCGCACGAGAAGCACTCATGCTCGCAGATGCGGCGAACGATCCCGGCGTGACACTGGTGCGCGTCATCGCGAACGGCATCGAGCGCGCCGACGCGGTCGCGGTGGAGGCGCCGCTCGAAGTGCGCATCGGCGGCAAGCCGGTCACGGTACTGATGCGCACGCCCGGTCACGACGAGGAACTGGTCACGGGGTTCCTCTTCGGCGAGGGCGTCATTGCCGACGCCGACGATGTCATTTCCATCGAACGACTCAGCGACACGAGCGACGCGGATCGCGGCAACGTGCTGGATGTGCGGCTCATGGTGTCGCGGCGGGCGTTCGACGTGGACCGCCTCTTCTACAGCAATTCCAGTTGCGGCATCTGCGGGAAGAAGTCGCTCGCGTCCGTCGAAGTGCGCGGGCACCCGTCGCAATCGGCGCTGACCGTTTCGCGCGGCGTGCTGGCCGCGCTGCCGGACCGCCTGCGGGCGGCGCAGCCGACGTTCGCGCGCACCGGCGGCGTTCACGCGTCCGGGCTGTTCACCGCAAACGGCGAACTCGTCGCGGTGCGCGAAGATGTGGGCCGACACAACGCGCTGGACAAGATCATCGGTTGGGCGCTAAACGAAGGGCATGTGCCACTCGCGGACCGCGTGCTGCTGGTGTCCGGTCGCGTCAGTTACGAGTTGGTGCAGAAGGCGGTCGCGGCCGGGATACCGGTGGTCGCGGCGGTGGGCGCCCCGTCGTCGCTGGCGGTGGAATTGGCCGAGCGGTTCGGCATCACGCTCGTCGGCTTCCTGCGCGCGTCCGGCATGAATGTGTACGCGCACGCCACGCGAGTTATCGGCTAACTCCGCGATCAGTGGCAGCAATCGCCCTTCGCGGCCACTGCCTTCGGCGCGGGCAGATCGTTCGCGGGGTTCATCGTGAAGAAGCCGTTGGGCTTGAGCAGGAAGCCGATGGACGCGGCCGGCATCACCGGGTAGTCTTCCGGGCGCGGGACGTGCGTGTGACCGAACGTGTACCAGAACACCACGTTGGTGTTCTCGATGCTGCGGTCCTTCTCGGTCCACTTCACCAGTCCGTCGCCGCCGGTACTCTGGTTCGGGTAGTCGCCGGCCGCGTACTTCTCGCCCGCGTCGAACGGCGTCACCCACACGTGATAGTTCACGAACCCGGCCCGGCGTCGCCACCACGCGTCGGCGCTCGCCATCGGCAGCGCGTTGTCCATTGGGAAGAACTTGTACGCGACAGGCTCGCCCACCGCGTTGACGACGTTGGGGTTCACCACGCGCCACGTCCGCGCGGTTTCAAGTTTGAGGTGGTCGCGGGCCTGCTTCTCGGTGACGAGGTTCGTGGCGCGCGCGGCGAACGCGTTGCCGTGCGGGTTCGCGGGTCCGGGTGCATCTGGCAGCACGTCAATTTTCTGCACCGTGTTGTCGATGCCATCGAGCGCGAAGTCGAGCCGGACGTTGAAGAAGTGCTGATGCACCGGCGCGTAGAGTTGCGGCGCGATCATGCTGCCGTGCTTCGGCTTCTCGCCGGGTTGCGCCGCACCCAGCGACAGGACGCCGGTCAGCTTCACCTCCAACTGGATGTTGCCGTCCTGGTAGAGCGACCAGTAGAAGGCGTACTCGTAGTTCTCGACGGTGGACACGCTCGACACGACGAGCCGACGCGACCGCCGCACTTCGGGCCGGTCGGGTAGCCGCCGGTCGGTGTGCTTCCACAGCGTGCCGGCGTCTTCTTCGTGCATACAGATCGCGTTCACAATCGTGAGCGGTTCGCCCCGGCTTGTTACGAGGTTCGCGTCGAAGTAGCGGATGTGCCCGACGCAATCGCACCCGAGTGCGAGGCTGTTCGCGCACATGCCCATGCCGTACTCGCCCACGTCGAACGCGTTCTTGCGGTACTGCGTCGCCGACGGGTCGCCGTAGGGCACGACCATTTCCGTCAGCGACGCGCGGTGCAGGATGGAGCGCTCGCGGCCGGCGTCGGTGTAGCGCAGGTGGTGCAGCGTCAGCCCTTCGCGGGCGTTGAACCCGATCACGAAGTTCCAGTTCTGCCACTTCACCTGATAGCCATCGACCTGGAAACTCGGTCCTTCCGGTTGCGTGATGTCGAGCGGCTTGATGTCGGCGCGCAAGTTCGGAACGCGGCCCGCCGCGTAGTTCCCCTTGAGCGGCGGGAGCGGCCAGTGGCCGTATGCCTCGACGCGGATCACGCGCATCTCGTTGAGATCGACCACGGGCCGGATGCCCTCGATGGGCCGCGCGTATCCGTTGTCGGTCGGGTCGGAGCGCAGGAAGCACAGCGGGCGCGCGAGCCGGCGCGAACTCTCCTCCGGTTCGCCGTAGTTGCCGGCGCTCCAGATATCGACCATCACGAGCGACGTGTCATCAACGCCGTACTGCTTCTTGAGCGCGGCTCTGAACTCCGGGCTGGCGAGAACGGCCTGCTCGCACTCGACCTGCTCGTCGATGGTCATCGTCGGCTGCGCGCCGGGGACGTGCTTCCAGCCGATCACCTCGCGCGCGCCGAGCGAGAGTGTGGCTTCGTGGCAAGCGTTCGCGCCGTTGTCGAACAGTACGACGAACGCGCGGCGGTCACTCGCCGGTTCGCCTGAGTGGACGATCGCCTTCGGCGGTTCGTCGAGTGTGATCGAAACGAACCGCGTGGTGGGCGTGACACGCCCGGCGTCGCGGAGGATAGAAACAGCGAGCCGGACCTCCTCGGCGGTGAGGGGTTCGAGCGGGTGGTTGACGGTGGTCATGACATCCCAGGGATAGCGGTCGCGGAGTTGGCGCAAGTGTACCCGGCGCGCTGTCGGCGACCAACCGATTTCGCCTCGGGAGCGCACGGCGCGCACGGCGGCGCCGTCACGCGAGAATCTCTTCGACGACGCGGCCGTGAACGTCGGTCAACCGGAAGTCGCGACCGCTGTAGCGGTACGTCAACTTCTCGTGGTCGAGGCCGAGTAGGTGCAGGATCGTCGCGTGCAGGTCGTGGACGCTGACGCGACCCTCGGCGGCCTTGAAGCCGAACTCGTCGGTGGCGCCGTGGGCGAACCCGCCCTTCACCCCGCCGCCGGCCATCCACACGGTGAACCCGTAGTGGTTGTGGTCGCGGCCGTCGCCGTTCTCCGACACCGGCGTGCGGCCGAACTCCCCACCCCACACGACGAGGGTGTCGTCCAGCAGACCGCGCTGGCGCAGGTCGCGCAGCAGCGCCGCGATGGGCTTGTCGATCTCGCCACACTTCTTCTTCAGCTCGGCGTTGATGTTGTTGTGGTGATCCCACCCGCCAAGCGACAGTTGCACGAACCGGACGCCTCGCTCGACCAGTCGGCGCGCGAGCAGACAGCCGCGAGCGAACTCACCCGGCCCGTAGGACTCGCGCATCCGCAGCGGTTCGCGGCGCGTGTCGAACGCTTCCCCCGCCGCGGACTGCATCCGGAACGCGGTCTCCATCGCCTTCACGCGCGCTTCCAACTGCGGGTCGTCGCCGTTCGC
>CANLGS010000077.1 GCA_947490035.1 Gemmataceae bacterium | reverse complement strand
GTCCGGGGCACACACCTCAGTTCACAAACTCCTCCAACAAGCCAAGCAACAACACAAAGACCACCCTTCAACCCACCAGAGAAAATGAGTCGTGCAAAGCAGTAGCCCAACCCTGCCAGGAACTCGCGCTTTTCGTCTTCGCTCGGCAGAACCGAAATCTCCGCTTCGATCTTCGCGGAGACGACCACACACGGCGCGCCGCGGGCCGCGGCCATTGCTTCGACTTTTGCGGAGAGTGAGTTCCCGGTCGCGGCGCTGCCCTCGTCCACGTTGCATACGAACATCACCGGCTTGGACGTGAGCAGTTGCAGTGCGTCGAGTTGCTTGCGGTCGGCCTTGTCGCGCGGGTTCACCGCGCTCGCGGGCTTGCCGTCGGTCAGCACCGCGAACGCACGCTCCATGATCGCGACCTGTTCGGCCGCAGGCTTGTCGCCGCCCTTCGCCTTCTTCTGCGCGGTCGGCAGGCGCTTCTCCAGGCTATCCAGGTCCGCGAGCATCAACTCGGTTTCGATCACCTCCGCGTCGCGGAGCGGGTCGATGCTGCCCTCGACGTGAACGATGTCGGTGTCTTCAAAGCACCGCAGGACGTAGAGGATGGCATCGACGGTGCGGATGTGCGACAAAAACTCGTTGCCCTTGCCTTCGCCCTTGCTCGCACCGCGAACCAACCCGGCGATGTCCACGAACTCCAGTTGCGTGGGGATCTGCTTGGCCGAACCCGCGATCTTCGCGAGCAGCGGCAACCGCTCGTCGGGCACCGCGACGCGGCCGAGGTTCGGGGCGATGGTGCAGAACGGGTAGTTCGCGGCTTCGGCCTGCATGGTCGAAAGCAGCGCGTTGAAGAGGGTCGATTTCCCGACGTTCGGCAGGCCGACGATACCGCACTCGAAACCCATCTGGCGAATCCCCGCGAGTGGCAAAGCAGAAGGCGAAACCTTCTGTTTATCGCTCGCGGGGTAAGCGGGAAGGCTGCATCATCGTGACTTCACACGCGAAGTGAGCAAAGGCAGATTAGCCACAAAAAAGCACAAAAGGCACAAAAGTAAACCGAAGACCAAGAACTGAGTTCAAATTACAATCTGTACTCTGTCTGCTGACTTCATTTTGTGCCTTTTGTGCTTCTTTGTGGCTAATCTGCCTTTGCTTACTTCTGCACTCCGAGCGTGCGGCGGATGAACTCCAACTGTAACTTCAGGTAGTGCGCCCCGCCGATGCCGTGGCGCGACTGCGGGTACAGCATCATCTCGAAGTCCTTGCCGTTCTTCTGGAGCGCGTCCGCGAGCTGCACGCTGTTCTGCATGTGGACGTTGTCGTCCATCATCCCGTGGACGATCAGCAACTTGCCGGTGAGGTTCTTCGCGGCGGTCACGCAACTGGTCCTCGCGTAGCCCTCCGGGTTTTCCTTCGGCGTCAGCATGTAGCGCTCGGTGTAGATCGAGTCGTAGAGCTTCCAGTCCGTGACCGGGCCGCTTGCGATGCCGGCGCTGAAGGTCTTCGAGTGCGTTAGCGCGAACGCCGCCATGAACCCGCCGTAGCTGTGACCGCTGATGCCCACACGAGTCGCGTCGATGTACGGGTTCTTCGCCAGCCACGCGACCGCTTCTTCCAGGTCTGCAAGTTCCTGCACGCCGAGTTGCTTGTAGCACGTCCACGCGGACTGCGCGCCCTTGCCGCTCGCCGAACGCGGGTCCACGCGGAAGGTGATGACGCCGGTGGTCGCGAGCGACTGCTCCATGATGCGCCCGCCGCCCCACTCGTCGCGCAAGGTGGGCGCGTGCGGGCCGGCGTAGGTGAACAGCCACACCGGGTACTTCTTCGTCTTGTCGAAGTTCGGCGGGTAAGTGATCGCGCCTTCCAGCACGAACCCGTCCTTCAGTTCGATCTTCACGCGCTCATACTTGCCGAACTTGAACTCGTCGCGCTCGCGCACGGGGTTGGTGTCGAGCTTCCGCACGGTGCCCTTGCCGACCTCGCACAGGTTCGCGCGCAGCGGCGTCATCACGTCGCTGAACCGGTCCACGAATAGCCCGCCGCTCGGTGCGAGCGAGACGCGGTGCGTCTTGCCCTTCTCGGTGAGCAGTTCGGTGTCTTCGCCGAACGTGACGCGGCACATGTCGGTGCCGGTCGCGCTGGTGTAGCCGGCGGTGAAGTACACCGTCTTCTCCTTCGCATCGACGCGCAGCACGTCGCGCACTTCCCAGCCGCCCTTCGTGACCTGCGCGAGCAACTTGCCGTCGGCGGCGTAGTGGTACAGGTGCTTCCAGCCGCTGCGCTCGCTGAGAAAGAGGAACGTGCCGTCGGGGAGGAAGTGCGGTTCGCCGGGGTCGTCCACCCACGCCTTCGTCGTCTCGCGGAACAGCTTCTTCGGCTTCGCGTCGGGCGCGCTCCACGTCACGAAGTCGAGCCACGTCTGCGTGCGGTTCTGCACGAACGCGAACACCGTCTTCGACTCCGCGACCCAGCCGACGCGCGCGATGATGGTGTCTTCCGGCTTGTACTCGCCCATGTCGAGGTCGAGGAACGTCGGTTTGCCGCCGTCGGCGCTCACCACGCCGATCTTCACGGTCGGGTTCGGGTCGCCCGGCTTCGGGTACGCGTAGCTCTCCAGCCGCCCGGCGACCGGTTGAAGATCGACGAGGTTGAACTTCTTCACCGGCGCGTCGTCGAAGCGCATGAACGCGAGCTGCGTGCCGTCCGGTGACCACCAGTACGCCTTCCCGTTGCGGTTGAAGATCTCCTCCTCGTACACCCAGTCGCCTTTCGCGTTGAAGATGTCGCCGCCGCCGTCGGTGGTGAGTTTGTGTTCCTCGCCCGGCTTCGCCACGCTGACCGCGAACAGGTTCCGGGCGCGGACGAACGCGACGCGCTTGCCGTCCGGCGAGAAGGTGACGAACTCTTTCGTGCCGACACTCTTGGTGAGCCGCACCGCGGGCGTGCCGTCGAAGTACGCGAGGCCGATGTCGAAGTCGATGTCGAACAGGAACGCGGTGCGGGCGGAGTTGGTGCGAAAGGAAGTGCCCTTCGCGATGCGGTCCACCGTCGCCGCGTCCAACTCCTTGAGCGCCGCGAGCGACTTCTTGATGAGCGCCGGGTCGGTCCACGGTTCGCCCTTGCCGGTGCGTGCTTCCACCTTCAGCAGTTTGCCTTCCTTCACTTGCAGGAAGTGTTCGCCATCGAGCCACGCGCCTTGCGTGAGCAATGTGCCGGCGAAGCCGAACGTGAACGCCCCGCTGCGCGTCATCAACAGAGCTTCGGTGACCGGTTGGTTCGCGAGCCGTACTTCGGGCAACTTGGGCGCGGAGCCGAGCGCGAGCGGGTCCGGCTGCCACAGTTTGGACACCGGCCAGTCCCGGTCGGCCCTTTCGCCCTTGAAGTAGTTCCACGTCGTCAGGCCGTCCTCGCTGTTCGGTTCGAGTAGGTAGCCGGCGAGCGCGCCGAGTGGCTGTGCGGTTTTCACCACGAGCGTACCGGCCGGGACGCGGCGGCGCACGGTCTTGAACCGCCCTTCGACTGAGAGAACCAGTTGGTGCCCCTCGAACGGGCGGCCGCCGTCGAAGGTCATACCACGGCCTTCTAACACCTTCACCGACCAGTCGTCCAGATCTTCGCGCAGCTCCTCGACCGTGACGCCATGTCGTTGGAGCGTTTCAACTGCTGCCGTGAACCGCGGATCGATGAGGTACGCGAACGGTAGCTCCGCGAACTCGGTCGGCGACACGCGGGCCACGAAGTCGAGCGAGTACTCCTTGTGCTTGTCGGTCGCGACGCGCTTCCCGTCCTTCTCGACTTCCTCAAAGCCGAGGACCGCGAGCTTTGTGGGGAACGCCTCGGTCTGCGTGCGCAGCGCGACGCGCGTCGGCTTCTCCGGTAGTGCGAGCTTCGCGAGTTCCTTCTTCTTGTCGGCGGCCACTTCAAGGCACGCGGTCACGAACGCGCGTGTCGCGTCGATGCGGTCCTTGAATGTGGCGTAGCTGTAGGACTCGCTCAACACGCACAGCGTGCCGCGAAGCGCGAAGTACTGCACGCCGTACCGCGGCGCGGCAGTGTACGTCTCCCACTTCGTGCGGTCCGCGTTGAAGTTGCCGTAGGGCGCGATGTCGAAGCCTGTCGCGGCTTTGACTTTCTTCGTGACCATTGGGAGCAGTGTAGAACTCGCCCACGTCGCGATGTCGCTGTCGGTGGAGGGGTAGCGCGGGCCGTCGTAGGTGAGCGTGTAGCGGTGCTTGCTGCCGTTAGTGGTGTGGCAGTCGATGACGAGCGCCGGGTTCCACTCGTTGACGAGTTTTACCAGCGCGCGCACTTCGGGCGATTCGAGTTTCACGAAGTCGCGGTTGAGGTCGAGTCCCTGCGCGTTCGCGCGCGTACCGGCACCGTCAATGGGGCCGTTGTCGCCGAGGCGGTTCTTCGGGTCGATCTTCTCGTTGCCGTCGGCGTTCAGGTTCGGCACGAGCAGAATCACAAGGTCTTTGAGCAGCGGGTGGTTCTTCTTGTCGATGAGGTCGCGAGCGAACGCGAGCAGCGCTTCCTTGCCGTCCACCTCGCCCGCGTGGATGTTGGCGAACGCCAGCACGACGAGCTTACCGGCCTTCTTCGCGTCTTCGGGCGTGGCAATGGGCGGGTCCGCGATCACGAGCAGCGGCAGTTTCCGCCCTTCGTGTGAGGTGCCGAAGTAATCCAGCCGTGCGACCGGTCCGCGCTTCGCGATTGCTTCGCAAAACGCGACCACGTCCGCGCCCTTCGAGGTCGCCTTGTAGTCGCTCTTCTCCGCGACGGTGTGCGGTTCTGCGCCTTTGGCGAGCGGGGGGCGTAAGCCCCCTGTTAAAACAACCACGGCAAGCGCGAACGCGAAAAGGGTGCGAAGCACGACGAACCTCCGGAACCGGGAATGTTGAGAAGTGTACCCAAAGGCACACAGACAGGAATGTCTGTGCCACAAGGCAAAGGCCGCTACTTCCCCTGCGACGCGTACACCGGGTTCAGCCCGATCTCCCACGTCCGGGCGGTCAGGTCGTGGCCGATGGCCTCGAAGTGCGCGAATAGCCGGCGCTGCAACTCGTCGGCACGCGGCTTGTCGGTCGCGGCCAGGTTGCGCGTTTCGTCGGGGTCGGCGGTCAGGTCGTACAGTTCGCGGGACCGGCTCTCCAGGGTGTAGATCAGCTTCCAGCCGTCCGGCGCAATGACGGCGCGTTTGTGCGTGTACGCGCGGTAGTCGGTCTCGGCGAACAGGTCGCGTGCGACCTGTTCGCCCTTCATCGCGGGCACGAGGCTTTTCCCGCGAAGTTGCCGCAGGGCGCGCTCCGGCACCTGCACGTCGAGGAGGTCGAGTATGGTCGGCATCACGTCGATACTACTGACCTGATCGGTGACAGCAGTCGTGGCGCGAGCGTCGGGCAGTTTGACGAACAGCGGCACGCGAGCCTGCTCGTCGTAGAGCGTGAACCCGTGGTCGAACCGGCCGTGGTCGTGCAACTCGGTGCCGTGGTCGGAGGTCACCACGAACAGCGTCTTGCCGCCGATGCCGAGTTTGTCGAACTCCTTGAGGAACGCGGCGAACCGGGCGTCGGCGCGCTGCACCTTCTCGTCGTAGACCGCGCGCCAGAACTTCACGTCCGCGTCGCGGAGGTTCAGCCGGCCGCGGTCGAGACCTTCCTCGCGCAGCAACTCCTGTTCGTGTTCGGAACCGGTGTAGCGCCGGTCGTAGTCCTTGTCCACGAACCGGTAGTCGAGGCCGCCGGCGGGCGCGTGCTGCCCGTGAACGTCGTAGCCGTGCAGGAACAGGAAGAACTTGCTCTTGTGATTGGCGCGGAGCCAGTCGAGCGCCTGCGGGACGCTCTCGTTCAGCCCGCCGAACTTGCCAGTCGGGGCGTAATACGCGTCGAACCCCTGGTCGTAGCCGAAGCCGCCGCTGACGCCCGCGTTGCCGGTGAAGCCGCCGGTCGCGTAGCCGTTCGCCTTGAAGATGTCGGCGAGCGTGACGAGGTCGGGCGCGAGTTCCTTGAGGTTGGCGGGCTTCTGTTCGCGCGCGTTGTACACCGCGAACTTGTTGGTCATGCGGTGTTCGGACGGGTACACGCCGGTGAACCACGTCATCGACGCCGGCACGGTCCACGACGCGACCGAGTACGCGCGGCGGAAGGTGACGCTCGCGCGCGCGAGCGCGTCGATGGTGGGCGTCACGTTCCGCGGGTTGCCGAGCGCGCCGACGTTCCCGGCGCGGAGTGCGTCGAAACTGACGAAGACGACGTTGTGATCCTTGTACTTGAACGCCGCCGGCGCCGGAACGGGCGCGGGTGGTGTGGTGCGCGTGCGACTCCACAGCGCGAACGCGCTCAGGAGGAGAACGAGAGCCACAGCGGGCACGAGGAAACGCATCGCGTACTTCCCGGGTGAACCGCGACGGTCACGGAGCGGGTGAAGATTGGCACCCGCTCCGTGACCGTCGCGGTTCACCGATACGCGGGGCCGGGTAGGTCTCTTAATACGGCGAGCGGGCGACGCGGAAGCCGGTGGTGTAGCTCGCCTCGGTGGGTAACTGCGAGCCGCGGGCCGCGCTGCGGCAACTGGCGTTGTCCACCAGCCACGACCCGCCGCGCACGGCGCGGTGCGCGCCCGCCGCCGGGCCGGTGGGGTCGGCGACCGGCGCGTTCGCGTAGTAGTCCTTGTCGTACCAGTCCCAGCACCACTCCGCGACGTTCCCGTGCATGTCGTGGATGCCCCACGTGTTCCACTTGTGCGCCCCGCACGTCGTCGTGCGCCCGAGGGAGTAGGTCTCCGGCCCGCCGTACCCGCCGCCCGGCAGCAGCGACTTGAAGTTCGACTCGCGGCCGTTCACCACGCGCCGGCCGAAGTGGAACGCGGTCTCGGTGCCGCCGCGGCACGCGTACTCCCACTCGGCTTCCGTCGGCAGCCGGTAGCCGTTCCCGCCCGCGACGGTCACGGTCGCGCCCTTCAGTACGTCCTTGTCGCGCTTCTCGTCGGTCAGTTTGTAGTACGGCTCGAAGCCGTCGAGCGCGCTCAACCGGTTGCAGAAGTCGATGGCGTCGAACCACGTCACCTGTTCGACCGGGAACCGGCCGGTGTCGGCGCCGACCTTGGCCTTACCGCCGCCGGTCTTCGCGAACCAACTCGGCTCGGCCTTCATCACCTTGCGGTATTCCTCCTGCGTCACCTCGCGGGCGCCGAGAAGGAACGACCTGGTGAGCCGGACCGCGTGCTGGGCTTCGTCGGCGTGGCGCCCCGGTTCGCCGACGGGCGAACCCATCTGGAACTCGCTCACGCGAACCGGGGCCATCTCCATGCCGAGCGACTTGCTCTTCCCGGCTTGCTTCAGGATGACCGCGATCAGCCCTTGCGCCCGCTGGCGCACCTCGGGGTTGTCGCTGTTGCCGGCGGCGATCACGTCGGGCAGCGCTTTCTCGCCGATCGCCTTCAGTTCATTCGTCGCGGCTTCGCGGGTGTGGAAATCTTCGCTGCCGAGCCTCTCGACGAGCGCGGGAACGCGGCTCGTGTCGGGCGTGGGGTCGGCCGACGTGAGAACGACGGCAGCCCCGAACACGAGCAGTGCGGCCCACGACCGGGCGGGGTTGAGACGACGCATGACGCTCTCCCGAAGGTGTGGTTAGAGTATGACCGCCCGCGCCCGCGGTGTCGAGCGGCGGGCTTTTTCGCTTGCGCTTCGCGGCCCGTGGGATACGGTTACAGCGTTCCGAACTCCGCCGCGCGGATGACGCATGTTCGAGGACGTGTCCGACCGGATCGCGCACAACCCGCCGGGGTTGCACTACGGCGTCGCCGTGGCCGACCTCGACCGCGAGCGTCTGTCGTTCGTCGTCGCCGGCTTCGCCGGGCCGAACCGCGTCCTCGCGTGGTCGGGCGGAATGCTGCGCGATACCGCTTCGCCGGAACTCGCGGACGACGACCGGCCGGCGGTCGGCGTGGCCGCGGGCGACCTCGACGGCGACGGGCGCGAAGAACTGTACGTCCTCACCGCCGACACGTTCACCGGCCCGAAGAAGCTCGCGGACCGGCTGTTCAAGCGCAACGCCGACGGCCGCTGGGAAGACCTGTTCGAGCGACCCGCGAACCTCGGCGTGCGGAACCTCGCGGCCGGGCGCAGCGTCGCGGTGATCGACCGCCGCGGCGTCGGGCGCTATGGGTTCTTCGTGGCGAACCACGGGCGGCCGATGCGCCTCTACGAGCTGAATCCCGGCGGCGCGCTCGCGGACCTCGCACCACCTCTGGACCTGGCACATTCGGTCGGCGGGCGCGGTGTTCTCGCGCTGCCGGTGTTCTCGGCGCACCCCGACATCTTCTGTGCGAACGAGCAGGGCCGAAACTTCGCGTACCGCAATCGCGGCGACGGCACCTTTGAAGAAGTCGCGTGCGCGCTGGGCCTAAAGGACTGCGAAGAACACGCGCGCGGCGTGACCGCGTTCGACAGCGGCGGCGAGTTCGGACTCGCGTGGGCGAACTGGGACGGCCCGCACAGGCTAATGGCGCGCACCGGCGACCGGTGGAAGGACCGCGCGACGCCGGGGTTCGCGTTCCCGTCCGCGGTGCGGACGCTGATCGCGGCCGACTTCGACAACGACGGCAACGACGAGTTGTTCCTGAACCACATGGGCGAACCGAACCGGCTCTACCGGTTCTTGGCGAGCGGGGGGCGTCAGCCCCCCGAGTCTCAAAGCGAGCTAACGATGCTCGACGCGGGCGCGGCACTCGACGCCGACGGCTTCGGCACCGGCGCCGCGGTGTGCGACATCGACGGCGACGGCGTTCTGGAACTACTGGTGTCGCGCGGTGAACGAGCGGCGCAACCGCTGGCGGTGTTCAAGGCGCGTGCGGCGTACCCCAACTGGCTGCGGGTGCGCCCGCTGACGCGGTTCGGCGCACCGGCGCGCGGCGCGGTGGTTCGTGCCGAGTACGGCGGCCGCGTTCGCGTGAAGGGCATCTGCGGCGGAAGCGGCTACCTGTGCCAGATGGAACCGGTCGCGCACTTCGGCCTGGGCGAATCGCGCACGGTAGACCGCGTGACGGTGACATGGCCGGACGGCGCCGCGGTAGCGGTGCTGAACCCCGGCGGCAACCGCGTGCTGACGGTGCCGTACCCGCGTGGGTGACTCGCAGCCCGGCTATTCCTTTACGCCAAGCCGCTTGAGCGCCTTCTGGGCGTTCTCGTAACCTTGCGCTGCTGCCTTCTCGTACCACTGACGGGCCTTCGCACCGTCTCGCAGTACGCCCCGACCAAGTTCGTAATATTCGCCGAGGTTGTATTGTCCTACGGCGTCTCCCTGTGATGCCACCTTCTCAAACAACTCGCGCGCCTTCGCGTAGTCCTGCGGCACGCCGTGGCCGTCGTAGTACAGTACGCCGAGGTTGTTCTGCGCACTGGCGTTCCCCTGTGCGGCGGCCTTCTCGTACCACTCGTGCGCCTTCGCGTAGTCCTGCGGCACGCCCTGGCCCTGGTCGTACAGCACGCCGAGGTTGCACTGCGCGCCGGCGTGCCCTTGCGCGGCGGCCCGCTCTTGCGAGCCGAGGCTCTGGTCGGTGGTTTGGTGGTTTGGTGTTGGGGCGTCCGAGTCGTTCATGGTGAACCGTTGCGTCGGGGGGGGGGGGGTCTCAGAAGCATACCCCATCCGGCGCGATAAGGAAACTTCCCGCGCGTGACGCGAACGCATTCCGGCGGTAGCATGGACCGTATGACCGATGCACCCGCCGACACGCCCGAATCCCTCGCCGCCGCGCTCGGCCGCATTCCCAGCGGGCTGTTCGTCCTCACCGCGCGAAACGGCGACGCCGAAACCGGGATGCTCGCGTCATGGGTGCAGCAGTGCTCGTTCGACCCGCCGCAGGTGTCCGTCGCGCTGAACAACGCACGCGACACGCTCGAATGGCTCACCGACGGCGCGACGTT
>CANLGS010000076.1 GCA_947490035.1 Gemmataceae bacterium | reverse complement strand
GTTCCAGGCGGGCGAAATCGGTATCCTCGGGCCAGTGGTAAGGCATGCTGCCGACCTCCACATTCTGGGTCGCCGCCGGCGATAAGATGATCACGCAAGAGCTTACACCCGCAATACGCTACCTTCTAGCCCTCTCGCGGATCGTTGCATTTTTATACTCTGACGGATCGACCGCCCCCCGGAAGGTGTCGCACGCCTTCCACAGAATGCCGTTGATCTCGGCTTGGATGTCTTTCGTGGTCGCCATCGGTGTCGGGTCGTCCCCTCTTTTTAGTCGTGCCCGCGCCCCTAACTCGAACTGACGAGCGAGCTTACCGCAGGTGCTGACGGTGGGCAATCTCGGCAGGTGCCGAGTGCCGGTGAACTAACTGTTCCCGCGTGAACTTCCTGTTCTACGGCATCGCCGCCGGGTCGTCATGCAGACCCATCCCGTGTTGGCACAACACTTTGGCGATGCCTGTCGAGGCGACGGCGTGAGTGCGAACCGCCCAACCCTGCCCAATGCCTATCCTGGGTGTCCCCGTCTTCAACCAAGAGGAACCCAGATGGTGTACCTGTGGCTTTGCTGCGAAGGGTGGAAGCTGATCGGCAGCTACCCCCACGTCTCGATCACGAAAAGCGCCATCGTGGACGACGAGGGGAGCGTGATCGCGCGGTGGGACGGCGACTCCTGGCGGACGCCTGGGATATTCTGCAACTTCGCTTGGACATCGCCGCTTCTCAGCCCGACCGACGTTCACCCTCACCCGAATCGGGGGCAGGCATGACCACCCATCTGCCGATCACGGGGTTCCCCTGGCACGTCTTCCCGAACAGTTGCCACGATGTCTTTCGCGGCGTCACGCCGCTGTTCCAAGACACGTCATTTGGGGTGCGAAGCTGGTCTGAGCCGACCGATCCCGCCAGTCTGAACCCCGGCGCGTGCTGGCTGTTCAACGACAACGAGAACGGATTGCTGATCGTCACCGACATCCCGTTGCCGCCGAAGCTTCCAGACGGCTGGACGTTCCAGCGCGTCAGCCTGGATGACCAGTGAAAGATTTGTACCGGACAGTACACGATCCGGGTGCTTCGCCGTGAAGCCACCGCCGAAGGCGACCGTTACACGTTCGAGGCGACCGCCCACGGGGAGGGCGCGTGATCGACGTTTCACGACTGAAACACGTCTGCGAGTTACCAGTCGAGGCATTTGCCAGCCACGGGGAAACCGTTGTCACCCCCGGCGGCAGCAACTACGTCTTCCGCGACCAGGGCGAGCCGGTGCTTGCGGTCGCTCACTTGGACACGGTGCTGCCGGGCACCCCATTCTCCCACGACGGAGAACGGGTCTACTGCCCCGCGCTCGATGACCGTCTCGGTGTCCACTTGCTGCTCGATGTGCTTCCACTTCTCGGCGTCCGCTTCGACCTTCTGCTCACCGACGGCGAGGAGCGCGGCTGTTCGACGGCTCGGTGGTTCGTGCCGCCGCGAAGGTACAACTGGATGTTCAGCTTCGACCGGGCGGGCACGGACGTGGTGCTGTACCAGTACGACACCCCAGAGAGCCGCCGACTGCTTCACCGGGCGGGGTTCCGCGTCGGCGTCGGGTCGTACTCCGACATCGCTGATCTGTGGTTCCTGGGATGTGCTGGGTTTAATTTCGGTTGCGGGTATCACGGGCAACACCGCCTTGACTGCTACGCCGATCTGGGCGAGACGCGGGAGATGGTCGCCCGCTTCGTAGCCTTCTGGGAGCTTCACCGCGCCCGGAGGCTGGCGAGGCGGCTGTCTCGGATCAAATCGACGCAAGCTCAATCAGGACAACGAGTTCAGCCAAGGTAATCATGCTGCCTGCTGAAGTTCACCAGCACGCCGAGCTTCTTCGCCTGAAGGTCGAGGTTGCCGGTCGTCGGCTGGCTCTCGGTGATCGTGCTGCCCTCGCCGACCCAGTACGCGCTGCTCGCGGCGGTGAGTTTGGGGAACTGCACGCGGCCGTTCGGCGGGAGCGCCACCTCGCGCGCCCCGGCCGTCGCGAACACTTCGAGGCTGCGCTGGAGGTCGATGAGTTCGCCGAGCATGGGCAGCGGCACCATCGACCCGCCGGCGGCGTCGGTGAGCGTGCCGAGCGCCTTGCGGAGCGGGTTCAGGCGGCGGCCGATCCAGTCGGCCTCGTCCGGGTCGTACTTGCCGGCGTGGGCGGTCATCTTCTGGTGCAGCTCGTCGCGGAGCCGCCGGCCCTGCGGCTCGAACACCGGCAGGTGCGCCGACGCGAGCGGCACCAGGAACGACTGCTGCCCGTGGTGCGGGGCGAACCCGTAGCCCGCGTACAGGTCGCGGAGTTGCTGGTGCGCGTGAATCTCTTCCTTCGCCTGGTCCGCGCCGACGAATCCGAGCGCGAACGCGGCAGCCTTCAGCACGCTGTACCCGGCGGAGTCGGCGCACACCGGGCCGGACGTGACCCACGGCACCCGCCGCTCGACGCGGGCCGCCTTCTCGACGGCGCTCGCCGTCTGCTGTTCGATGAACGTCACCAGTTCGTCGCGGGACTGGAACTTGTCGGTCGGGGGTGAGGCAGTGGACATGAAGCACCTTTGGGGGGGGAAGTTTGGGTAGGTGCCGCTTGCCGAGCGGCACGGTTTCGCAACTCGAATCGCTTCGGGACCGTCCGTGTAGCTCACACGCGGGTCAGCCCGTGCCGCTCGGCAAGCGGCACCTACTTCAGACCAGTTCGCCCATCACGTCGAACGCGCGGAACCACCGGCCGCCGCGGTCGTCGGGCGCGTCCCGCAGCCAGTCGCGGAGCGCGACATCGCGGATCAGCCCCTTCTGGAGTGCGACGGTCAGCGCGCCGGGGTTCTCGGGGATCGGCACCGCGGAGTATTCGAGCAAGTCCCACTCGGACACGTACAGCGCCGACGCGCCGTCCGGCCGCGGGATGCGGCGCGCCGTGCGCGGCACGAACCCGATCGACCACCCGCGAAGCACGTTCTGTTCGTACAGCCGGAACAGGTCTTCCGCGAACGGCACGCCTTGCGCGAACCGCGTCTCGGCGACGATACGCCGCGGCTGGATGTCGATCCACTCGCACGCGCCGACCGGCGGCACGCGAACCCGGTCGTGCGCCCAGAGCACGACCGGGTTCGTCATGAAGTCGTCGAGGTTCTTCAGACCCGTGGGCACGACGACATCGCCGGCGCGGTCGGGGTCGATGGTGGTGATGACGCTGCGGACGCGCATCTTTGCGGCATCGACGTGGAGCGTGCGCGCGCCCGGATCGGCCCGGATGGACGGAGACATGAGGCACCGGTGGTAAAGGGGTTGAGGATTTGGCGAACCGCGACCGTAAGGGAGCGGGTGGTGTGCAGCGGGTGCTGTGCAGCGGGTGCGAGGCGCCACCCCGCCTCGTTGGCGAGCGGGCGGCGCAAACCACCCGCTCCCTTACGGTCGCGGTTCACCCAGTTCCTTGGGCAGGATCGGCTTGTCGAACCGCGGGTCGGGGAACGGGTCGAGGCCGCGGCTCTTCCGAATCTCGTTGAACGTCCGCAGCCCCAATCGCGCGTCGAGTTCGTCGTCCTTGCGGCGCTGGTCGAGGTTGCGCGGCGAGCAGTCGGGGAAGCTCACCACCGCGTCCGGCCCGTAGCGGCGGGCGAGGTCGCGCGTCAGCGCCTGACCGATCAGGTCGAGCTTCGGCTGAATCGTGCCTTCGCAGAACATAACGCGGGCACCGAACCAGATGTCCGCGCCCAGGCCCATGTTCTCGACGATGCCCGTGATCGGCGGCGGCACCCGGAACACCGCCAGGATTTCGTCGCGCGTCATCTTCGACGAGTTCATGAAGTCCATCTCGGCGGGCGTGAGCGTCCACGGACTCGCCTTCAGCCCCTGTTCCAGCACGAGCGGCCGGTGCCAGTTGTCGCGGCCCCCGAACTTCGACGCGATCTTCTCTTCCAACCGCGACACCGTCTGATCGTTGAGCGTCTGTTCGGTGTGCAGCACGACGCCCGGCCGCGAACCCGCGAGGAACGTCTGGTAACGCGACTTCAGCAGTTCGGTGTTGGCGTCCACCGTGAGCGCGTTGGCCTGAAGCGGCGACAGCCCGTAGTGCGGGTCGAGCGGGTTCGGGTACTTCAGGTGAATGATCTCGTCGGAGCTGAACGTCTCCGCGGGCACGCCGGGCGCCGCGACCTGGTACGCCTTCACGTACTGCGTGCGGTCGGGGATGATCTTCACCCACGGCGTCGGGATGATCCAGATTTCGCCCGGCGTGCCGAGCCGCGTGTCGCCGACCGACTGCGGCGCGACGTACCAAAAGCAGTTCCCGGTCAGTTCCAAATAGACGATCGTGAGGTACCACAACTCCCACGGGGTGAGCCACGGGTTGGGCCGGTCGAGCAGCCGACAGAGCGGGTGCGTGTGCGGTAGCGCGGTCTGCTCGTGTTCGGCCTGTCCGGTGTTCAGGTAGAGGAACGGCTTGTGCCGGGCCGTCTCCTGCGCGATCGCGTTGACGGCCGCGTACACCCACGAGCGGTAGTTGCGGAGCTGCTCGGCCGGGTCGTCGTGCCACCACCCGGCGGCCGGGTACGCGGGCGCGAACACCCCGGCGATCTTCGGCGGCGGAGTTTTGGGCGCGGGCGGTTTCAGCGCCTTGAAGAGGCGCGAGAAGAGCGGCATGTGATACCTCGCGGTGGTGGCGAACCCCGACCGCAAGGCCGGGTGTGTCAGTCGGGAAGCGTCGTTCGTGTGTCGTTGACTGCGGCCTCGCAGGTCGAATCACCCCCGACCTTGCGGTCGGGGTTCGCCTCCGAAGGCGGCATCGGCTGGCCGATCGGCACCGCGTCCGCGACCTTGCGGTAGCCCAGGCAGCGCGCGATGTGGAGGAGTTCGAGCATCGTCGGGTAGCGGCGGGCGTGCCGCTTCTGGTAGGCTGCGATCGCGAGCAGGAACTCGGTGTCGTCTTCAGTCATGTCGGCCCCGTCGAAGTACAACGAGTACGAGGTGTAACTCAACCAGTGCGGCATGACGTTTCACCTGTGTGGCCGCCCGCCCGAAGGGACGGGACCGGGCGGGGAAGTCGGGCGCCGGTGATCGACCCCCCGCCCGGCGCGAGGAGTGGTTCGCGGCCGGCTCCCATTACTGATATCTTGTACACTACTGATAATGCGTTAGCTATTGGGAATGTCAACCGCCTCGCGGATTTTTCGCGCCCCGGCGGGTACGATGCCTGCGTAGGTTCGGCGTGAACTTCACCGGAGAGAAGACATGAATCGCGTGCTGGCGGTCGGGATTGTGGTAGCGCTCGCGGGCGGCATTTGTGTCGCCGACGAGCCGCCGAAGAAGCGCGAGAAGCCGAAGTACGAGTTCCCGGAGAAGTACGACTCCAACGGCATCGGCAAGGTTTACCTCGGTCGCGAGATCGCGCAGGTGATGGGCTACGGCGGCATCGGCTGGCTGGAGCGCAAGGAGCGCATCAAGGAGGAAGACCCGGCGGCGCTCATCAAAGCGCTCGATCTGAAGGAAGGAATGGTGGTCGCGGACGTGGGCGCCGGCAGCGGCTACCACACGTTCATGATGGCGCCTCTCGTCGGCGCGAAGGGGAAGGTGATCGCGTCGGACATTCAGCAGGAGATGCTCGACGCGGTCATCAAGAAGGCGAAGGAGAAGAAGGTCACGAACGTGGAGACGGTGAAGGGCACCGAGACGGACCCGAAGCTGCCGGCGGGCAAGGTCGATCTGATCCTGCTGGTGGACGTGTACCACGAGTTCGCCCACCCGTTCGAGATGACGGAGAAGATGGTGGAGAGCCTGAAGCCGGGCGGACGCGTCGTGTTCGTCGAGTTCCGCGCGGAGGACGACAAGGTACTCATCAAGGCGGTTCACAAGATGACGGAGCGGCAGGTGCTGAAGGAGATGCTGCCGTTCACGGAGATGGAGCACACGAAGACCGTGGGCACGCTGCCGTGGCAGCACGTCGTCATCTTCACCAAGAAGGAACCGAAGAAGTAGGTAGAATGGCACCAAGCCCGCGGAGGACGACCATGGCGCTACCTGAATTTCTCGAGAGCGTGCGGATTGGCGCGAGTTTTCTTTCACCGGAGGTGTGGGCGGATTCCGCACACCAGTCCGCGGAGAAACTGGCTCGCTCTCTGCAACTCGCCGACATCTGGCTGACCCCCGCGGTGGTGAAGGGCTATTCGGAAGGCGATTTCGTTTCGCTTCCCGTCGGCGAGCGCGAGCGGTTGCGCGAGGCCGTGGCGGAGTTCCGGGTGGCGGCGCGGGACGTGAACCCGGTCGGACCGGCCACACCTGGGCAGGTCGATCGCGCCCTCCCGCATTTTCTCACGATCTTGGAGATCGTGAGGCCGTACATCGCAAACCGCGAGGCGCTGGACGTTCGCCGTGCCGTCTGGCAGGCGTGTGGGAAGTATCGCGACTGGATCCCGTCGTTCGATTACAAACTCGATTGGGATTCCGAGGGCGAACCCGCGGTGTGGGTCTGGCTGATCTTGAACGACGACGTGGACGTGATGACGCGCGACACGCAACTCCGACTCGCGGAGGTGCGGGACGCGATCGGGACCAAACTCGCTCGGGCCGAAATCCATCGGGCGCTTTACGTCTACGTTTGGAAGCGTAAGGAAGTCGCTCCGGTCGTGCTGGGCGGAGCCGGAGTATGAGTTTGCACGACGAACTGCTCGCCACCGCTCGGCGGCTCGTCGCGGGTGCCGCCCTTCCGCCGACCGACGCCGACGTTCGACGAGCCATCTCGACGGCTTACTACGCCTTGTTCCACCGCTTAATCGACGCGGCGGTTGCGCACCTCCTGCCGACGCATTCGGACGACCAGCGGGCTGCGATTGCCCGAGTTTTTGAACACATCAAGATTCGCGCCGTGTGCGGGCGCGTCGTCGAACTCGCGCTCCATCCGAATTCGACCTCGGGCGCAATTCTCTCGTTAGTGCGGGTACTCGGTCCGGTCGTTCCCGATGAATTGCGGCGTGTCGCAGTCGCGCTCACTTCGCTCTACCAACGGCGCCAGGAGGCGGATTACGACAGGAATCCCGTTCACAACCCGATCACACTCGCAAGCGCACAAACGGCTGTCGGGCAAGTGGACTCCGCGTTCGCGGACTGGGTTGCGCTGGAAGCGGCGAATCGGTCGATCGCTCAAGCGTTCCTTGTCCTCCTGCTCACCGGCGAGCCGAAATCCCGTTGATCCTCGCGGAGATCGCACCCGTGAACGCGACCGCCCTCGTACTCCTCACCTGTCTCGGCGCGCCGCCGGAACCGCTGACCGTCGTGAAGTCAGAGCCGGATGCGGCGCTCAACGCCAAGTTCCGCCTCAAAGACGGCTGGGTCGGCGGCGACGGGGCGTTTTCCGTGGCCCTCTCCGACAAGCGATTCCTGTGGCTGTTCAGCGACACGTGGGTCGGCACCGTGCGCGACGGCACGCGCAAAGACGTGAAGATGGTGAACAACACCGTCGCCGTGCAGGACGGCACCGGGGCCGACGCGACGTTCGCGTTCGCGGTCCAGGAGGGCGCGAAGGGCGAAGCGCGCGCGATCTTCACCCCGCCCGACGGGAAGGGGTGGTTCTGGCAGTTCGCCGGGCACGTCGCGGACGACACGCTGCACGTCTTCCTGCCGCGATTCGAGAAAGCCGGTGACGGCGCGTTCGGCTTCAAGGCACTCGATATGTGGCTTGGCACCGTCGAGAAGCCGGACGCGGACCCGTTAAAGTGGAAGCCCAAGTACACGAAGGTGCCGTTCGCGAATTTCGACGAGAAGCGGAAGGTTTCGTTCGGCTCGGCCGTGCTGACCGTCGGCGATCACGCCTACGTGTACGGCTACGAGGAGCGGCAGACACGCTTCTTCCCGGCGCGCAAACTGCTCGTCGCCCGCGTCGCGAAGGACAAGCTGTTGAGCTTCGATGCGTGGCGTTTCTACGCGAACGGCGAGTGGAAGCCGGACATGAAGGACGCGACCGCGCAGATTGATGCGCTCGCGACGGAGTTCTCCGTGAGCTACCTGCCGGGGCTGAAGCGGTACGCGCTGGTGTACACCGAGAACGGCCTGTCGGAGCGGGTCGTGGGGCGGTTCGCGGCGGCACCGGAAGGCCCGTGGTCGGACCCGGTGTTGCTCTACACCTGCCCGGAGATGAAGAAGGACAAGAAGGTGTTCAGCTACGCGGCGAAGGCCCACCCGCACCTCGCGACTGGCGACGAACTGGTGATCTCGTATGTCGTGAACGCGCACGACCTCGGTCCGGTCATAAACAACGCGGAGCTGTATTGGCCGACGTTCGTCCGCGTGCGGCTGAAGTAGGACAGGCCGCTGGCCTGTCAAAGTTTCGACAGGCCAGCGGCCTGTCCTACACGGAGTTTCACCATGAGTCTGCAAGGTAAGCGCGTCGCGGTGTTGGTCGAACAGCAGTATCAGGAAATGGAAGTGTGGTACCCGGTGTACCGGCTGCGCGAGGCCGGGTGCGTCGTGGAGTTGGTCGGCCCGGAAGCCGGCAAGACCTACGCGAGCAAACTCGGCTACCCCGCGAAGGCCACGCTGTCCGCGAAGGACGCCAGCGCAGCCGACTTCGCCGCGGTCGTGATCCCCGGCGGGTTCTCGCCCGACTACATCCGCCGCAGCGAGCCGATGCTGAAGCTGGTGCGCGACGCGCTCGCGCAGAACAAACCCGTCGCGGCCATCTGCCACGGCCCGTGGGTACTCTGCTCGACAACAGGTTTGAAGGGCCGCAAGGTGACGTGCTTCCACTCCATTAAGGACGACGTGACGAACGCGGGCGGCACTTACGTCGATCAGGAAGTGTGCATCGACGGCAACGTGATTACCAGCCGCACGCCGGAGGATTTGCCCGCGTTCATGATCGCACTGATGGAACAGATGCAGAAGGGGTGACGGTGCGGGCTTGCAATCGGCGGGGCATCGGTGATGATGGCGTGTGTTATCCGGCGCCTGTTGGAGCTGATCTTGGACACCTTCGGGCACATCCTCTATTTCGTCGGGGCGGGTGTACTGCTCTCCGCCGCAGTCTGGTCGTTTATCGTGATCTGTCGCGAGAACGCGGTGTTGGCGGTGATTTGCCTTTTCCTTCCCATTGGGCTAATGGGTGTTTTGATAATGTGGCTCCCTCGAACTTGGCGCCCGCTCGGTCTCTGGGTGATCGGTTTTGTGATCTTCTTTTGTGGCTTGTCACTGACGCGGCCCGGAAGTTGATTGGCCGCGACGAGGTGCGCGAGTTGTAAGACGCTTGGCGTGTCAATACGCAAGAAGCCTCACACAACACAAAATGAAGCGGCGGAACACGCGATGAAGACGATCATCTTGGGGTGCGTGTTTCTTGGCTTCGCGGGCCTCGTCCTCACTTCTCCGTACTGGCTATTCCGGGAGCTTATCCGCCCGAACGATGAGAAGTTACCGAATTGGATGGGTGATGCTCGGGCACGCAAGAAGAGGCTTCTCATCATCGTGGGCGTTCTGGCGCTCGTCGCTGGTGGCGTCGCCATCGCATCCGGGGTCGCCGCGCCGTAGTTCCGCCGAATTTTGTCCAGTCTCGAACCGAGAACGAACGCGGGCCGCGCCATTTGGCGCGGCCCGCTGAGGTCACATCCGGACGCGGTTCAACAGCCCGCGTGCGGTCCCGACCCGGAGGTACACGATTCGCTGCACGTCGCGCGGTGTGATGAGCCTCGCCCGAATCCGCCGCCCGTTCAACTCGGGCCGGCACGCGATGAAGTAAATGAGTTCGAGAGCGAACAGCACCGAGGCAACACACACGCACACCACCTTCGCGAACCCAGTCGGGGGCGCCCACCGTTACTGATTTGCGTGACTTGAGGTTTGCTATAACATCATGGCTCAGAATAACATGGAGAGGAAGCCATGGTGTTACCGCCCCCTCAGAAGGCCAAGGGCACATCTCAGAATCCCTTCTCCCTTGGGGTACTCAGCCGTCTTCCGTTGG
>CANLGS010000075.1 GCA_947490035.1 Gemmataceae bacterium | reverse complement strand
GTGAGTTGGTCGTCCGGCAGCACGTCGAACAACAGGTGCGCGTCGAGTAGTTCCTTGCCGGCCTTCTTGAACGCGGCGACCGCGTCCACGTTCCCCTTGTGAACTTCCGTTCGCGGGAAGAGGAGCAGCGCCTCCGCGTGCGGCGTGTTCGCGCGATAAAGCTCGTCGTACTTCGCCATGAAGCCGTAGTAACGGACGATCTCCTTGCGCGCCTCCGGGTCTTTGAACCGCGTGTAGAAGCCCATCGGCGCGCCGCCGTTGGCCGCGAGTTCCGCGATTGCGACGCGGATGCGCGTCGATTCGTACTTGCCCAGCGTGAACGGCTTGTCGTCGAACGCCCCGCGAATGTACCGCGCTTGCAGCGTGCCTTCGCCCAGGAATCCTTCCTTCAGGTCGGTGAAATTCGCGGCGCCGCCGGTGCTGTACCAGAGGTAATCTTCGTCGCGGCCCCACATCGCCGACGGCAACAGGCAGCGCTCGTCGCCGCTGATCTGCCCGAAGTCACCGAGGTGATTCCACTGCGCCACCATGAACCCCGGCTTCAGTGACTTCGCGTACTTCACGAACACTTCGTCGAATGCTTCCTTGCAGGTGATCTGCGACCAGCGCAGTTGCTCGCGACGGAACGGCGTCGAGTCCTTCGGGGCGTGCCAGCCGACGATCTCCTCGAACTTGTGGTCCTTCAGGTCGGCGATGCCGAACTTGTCTTTCAGTTCCGCCGCAGTGAAGCGCTTGCCCAGGTAAGCGCGGAACCCGTTCTGGCAGTGGTCGCACAGGCAGTTGTGGCGGTAGAAGTAGTTGGCGACGTAGCCGTCCACGCCGCGCTCGATGCCGCTCTTCGCCCACGCCTTCAGCACCGTGCGCCAGTGCGGGTTCGTCAGGCACGCGGTGTACTCGCGCATCTGCCCGATGCTGTACTGCTTCGACGCCATCGGCGTGCCGTCGGCGTTGCGCGAGATCAGGTCGAGTGGGTCTTTGACCGGCTTCGGGCCGAGTTCCTTCTCGTCCCACAGCTCGCGGTAGAACTTGAAGAAGCCTTGCGGCCCGTCCTTGCCTTCCGGCTCGCCGACGAGGAACGACACGTTGAAGTGCCCGACCACTTTCGCGCCGCGCTTGTGGATCGCGGCGTTGCGGTCTTCAAACCACTTGCCGCACTTGTCCAGCCCCTGCACGGGGAAGTGCGCGGGGTAGCCCTTATACTGCGGCGTGTGCGCGAGGCTGTAGAAGTGCCCGCCGTAGAACCCGATCTGGCACACGTCCGGTTTCGCCTCCTCCACGAACGTAAGGTAGTCGTCGTCGGCGTACTCGGCCCAGTGCGCGATGAGGCGCGTGAACTCGACGCGCTTGGGCGGGTTCGGGTCGGCGCCCGGCAGCGCGCCGCCGGCCAGCAGTGCCAGGACCGCCGCGGCGAAGTAGACCGCTCGCATGATCGCTCCTCGTGTTCGGGTTCGCTGCGAACACATTACCCGGTTTCCGCCCGCCGCGGTATGGTTTGTAGGACAGGCCGCTGGCCTGTCGAAGTGAAGAGACAGTCCAGCGGCCTGTCCTACAGCAGATGGGCGCGATGCAACAACTCCCGCCGCCGACTGCCGAAGCCGAACTCCTCGACTTCTTGCTCGTTGCGCTCGCGCCGATGAACCGGACGCGGGTGAAGCAGGTGCTTCGTTCCGGGCGCGTTCACGTGAACGGCACGTCGGTCACGCGCCACGACCACCCGCTGCGCCGCGGGGACGCCGTGAGCCTCAGCCGCGATGCGCCCCTCTCCGCTGACATCACCGGAATCAGCATCGTTCACGAAGACCCTTATCTGGTCGTGATCGACAAGCCGGCGGGGTTGCTCACGGTGGCGACCGAATCGGAGAAGACCGACACCGCGTTCGTGCGGCTGAGTGCGCACCTCGTTGCGCGGAACGGCGGGCGCCCGTTCGTCGTCCACCGCCTCGACCGCGACACCTCCGGTCTGCTCCTCTTCGCACGCAGCGCCGAAGTGCGCGACCAGCTTCAGGCGAACTGGGAGGCTGTGGCGAAGACCTACCTCGCGGTCGTGGAAGGCACGCCGAACCCGGCCGCGGGCGTGGTCGAGAACTTCCTGACCGAAGGGCGCGACCTGCGCGTGCGCGCCGGCCGTCACGCCGGCAAGGACGCGAAGCGCGCCGTGTCGCGCTACACGACGCGCGCGACCCGCGACCGGTATTCGCTCGTCGAGGTGGAACTCGAAACCGGGCGCAAGCACCAGATTCGCGTTCACATGGCGGGCCTGGGTTGCCCAGTCGCGGGCGACAAGGTGTACGGCGCGGCCACCGACCCCGTGCGCCGGTTGTGCCTGCACGCGTGGCGGCTGGCCTTCGACCACCCGTTCAGCGGTGCGCGCGTGGAACTGGAATCGCCGTTACCGGAAGTGCTCGCGCGCGTCGTCTGAGAGTGGTCCGCTCGCGGAGCGAGCGGACCACTCTCCAGAGCCGACCGCATTCGGCTACAATCGTCCTTACACTTCGACTCGGAGATTCGCCATGAGCGTTCGTTGGGTGGCCGCACTCGCGGCGGTGGTGCTGTCGGCGTCGTCGGTGTTGGCGGCCGACCCGCCGCCGAACGTCGTGTTCGTCCTCGCGGACGACCTCGGCTGGACGGACCTCGGCTGCCAGGGATCGAAGTTCTACGAGACGCCGAACCTCGACAAACTCGCGAAGGCCGGGATGCGGTTCACGTCCGCGTACACGTGCGGGCCGAACTGCCAGCCGACGCGAGCCGCCCTCATGAGCGGGCAGTACGGGCCGCGCACCGGCGTGTACACCGTCGGCGCTACGGACAGATTCGACACCAGCGCCCGCCCGCTCGTGCCGGTCGAGAACGTCCAGCAACTGCCGCTCGACAAGGTCACGCTTGGGGAGTCGATGAAGAAGGCCGGGTACGCGACCGCGCTGTTCGGCAAGTGGCACCTCGGGCAGATGGGCAAGCAGCACCCGTCGCAGCGCGGGTTCGACAGCGCGATCACCACGATGGGCAAGCACTTCGACTTCGTCACGCAGCCGAAGGTGGACTACCCCGCGGGTACGTACCTCGCCGACTGGCTGACCGACCGCGGCGTCGAGTTCATCGAGAAGAACAAGGCCAAGCCGTTCTTCCTGTGCCTGCACCACTTCGGCGTCCACGTCCCGCACGAGGCCAAGAAGGAACTGGTCGCGCGGTTCAAGGACAAGCCGGGCGTCGGCGGGCACAGCGACCCGACCTACGCCGCGATGATCTACTCCGTGGACGAGAGCGTCGGCCGGCTGGTGGCGAAGCTGGAGGAGTTGAAGCTCGCGAACAACACGCTGGTCATCTTCACCAGCGACAACGGCGGCGTCGGCGGGTACGCGGAGGCCGGGGTGAAGGCGAAGGAGGGGATCACGAGCAACGCCCCGCTTTGCGGCGGCAAGGGCATGCTGTACGAGGGCGGCGTGCGCGTGCCGTGGGTCGCCCGCTGGCCGGGCAAGGTGAAAGCCGGCGCGACGTGCGACGAGCCGATCAACAGCGTGGACCTTTACCCGACGCTACTGACCCTCGCCGGCGCGAAGCCGAAGGACGGCTACACCCTC
This sequence comes from Gemmataceae bacterium, assembly GCA_947490035.1. Taxonomy (GTDB): domain Bacteria; phylum Planctomycetota; class Planctomycetia; order Gemmatales; family Gemmataceae; genus Gemmata. The sequence continues at coordinate 6,400 of CANLGS010000075.1, read as the reverse complement.
GACGGCACGAGTGTCACGCCGCTGCTGTTCGGCGACGGCGGGCCGGTGCAGGGGCAAGCCCGCAAGCCGCTGTACTGGCACTTCCCCGGCTACCTCGGTTCGGGCAAGGACGTGTGGCGCACGACGCCGGGCGGGTCGATCCGGTCGGGCGACTGGAAGTTGATCGAGTTCTTCGAGACGGGCAAGTCCGAACTGTACAACTTGAAGGACGACATCGGGGAGAAGACCGACCTCGCGGCGAAGCAGCCGGAGAGGGCGAAGGAGTTGCGCGACGCGCTGGCCGCGTGGCGCAAGAGCGTGAACGCCCCGATGCCGGCGAAGCGCCAGAAGTGATAGTCGCCTGGGCTTGGAGTGGGGCAGGCCGCTGGCCTGCCGAAGTAATGGCAGGCCGGCGGCCTACCCCACACCAAGCGGCTCGTTCACTTCTTCAACGTCGCCCCGAGTTGGGCGAACAGGAAGGCGTACACGTCCACCTTCTCTTCGATCTGCTCCGACAGGGCGGTGCCCAGCCCGTGCCCGGAACTGTCGCTCGTCCGCAGCAGCACGACCCCGCCCGGATTCGCCGCTTGCAACCGCGCGGTGAACTTGCGCGACTGCATCGGGTCCACTCGCGGGTCGTTCGCCCCGGTCAGGAACAGCACCGCCGGGTACTTCGTCCCGTCCTTCACGTTGTGGTACGGCGAGTACGCGTGCAGAGCCTTGAAGTGCGCCGCGTCCTTCACCGTCCCGAACTCCGGGATGTTGAACGCGCCGTTCGGCGACAACTCCACCCGCAGCATGTCGTAGATGCCGACGTGCGACACCACGCACGTCATTAGTTCCGGGTGCTGCGCGAGCGTCGCCCCCATGAGCAACCCGCCGTTGCTGCCGCCCTCGATCGCGAGCTTCTCGGATGACGTGTACTTCTTCGCGATCACGTGCTTCAGTGCCGCGGCGAAGTCGTCGAACACGTTCTGCTTCTTGGTGAGCATCCCGGCCGCGTGCCAGTCTTCGCCGTACTCCCCGCCGCCGCGCAGGTTCACCACCGCGACCACGAACCCGCTGTCGAACAGCACCCGCCAGTCGGGGTGGAACCCCGGCTCGGTGTTCAGCCCGTAGCCGCCGTACCCGGTGACGAGGCACGGGTTCGTGCCGTCGAGCTTCGCGCCCTTCGGCACCAGGATGTTCACCGGCACCTTCGTCCCGTCCTTGCTGACGGCGAACTCGCGGACCACCGTCACGTCGGACAGATCGACTACCGGCGGCGAACTAAGGGGCAGTTTCGTGGTCTCGGCTCCCTTCGCGCGAAACAGGTACGCGGCCGACGCCTGCGTGAACGAACTCGCGGTGAACAGCACGTCGTCCCCGCCGGCCGGCGTCAGCCCGCGCACCGACCCGACCTCCGGTTGCTTCGGGGCCGGCAGCGGCTTGCCGTTGTGCGTGAAGCAGCGGAACGCCGACGGCCCGCCGAGCTGGTAGGTGACGTACAGCCGGGTCGCGGTGGGCAGCACCGTTTGGCGGCTGGTGGAACTGTAGAAGTCGGTGACGATGGTATCGTCGCCGGCCGGGATCACGACCGCCGCCTTCGCCAGATCGGGTTCGGCCGCGGACATGCGCAGCACCTTGCCCTTCGGCGCGTCCTTGCGCGACACGACGAACAGCTCGTCCTTCGGGCCGAACACGGCCTGCACCGCGCCGTCCTTGAAGTCCGCGAACTGCTTCCACTTCCCCTCCGGTGCGCGCACGAAGTGGGCGAACACGCCGCTGTCGCCGTCCTGCACGCTCGCGAGTACGCGGCCGGTAGCGCGGTCGAGTTCGACCTTGATCTCGGCGATCCGCGGCATGTCCTTGCCGAGTTCGTACCGGTCCTTCGCCGAGTGTGTGCCGAGAGCGTGGAAGTAGAGTTGCTGGTAGAAGTCCGCGTCCGCGGCGGGCCGTTCGCCGTCGCGCGGGTAGCGGGTGTAGTAGAAGCCCTTGTCGTCCGGTGCCCACGCGAGGTCGCCGCCGGCCGTGCCGCCGTTCACCCGCGGCACGACTTCGCCAAGTGGCTTGCCGCTCGCGACCTCGAAGACGTGAACGTCGCCGGCCTCGCTGCCGTCCTTCGAGAGCGACACCGCGACCAGCTTCCCGTCGCCCGACGGCACGAACCAGTCGATGGTCGTGGTGCCCTTCTTGTCGAGTTCGTTGGGGTCGAGCAGTACGTGTGCGTCGTCGGGCTTGTCGGCGCTGGGCATGACGACGAGGAACGGCTGCTGCTTCGGCGGCTGTTTGCGCAGCGCGAACACCTTGTCGCCGCGAACGGCGAACGACCCGTGCCCGGTGGTCTTCGCGGCCATGATCTTGGTGAGCCGGTCGCGGAGCGGTTCGACACCTGGGAGCTTGTCGAGGACGGAACGCGCGTGGGCGTTCTGGGCGTCGCTCCACTTCCGCACGGCCTTGTTGGTGCTGTCTTCGAGCCAGCGGTAGTCGTCGGTGACTTTGACCCCGTGGTAGGTGTCGGTCACCGGCTTCTTCGCGCTGTCCGGCGGCGCGGCCGACAGGAGTTGGGTGGCGAGAACCAACACGAAGGCGCTGATCGCGGTGACTGATCGGGTCATGTCGTGGCTCCGAAGGGAACGGTGCATCATCCCATCTCTCGAGTGTATCTCGTATCCACCATTCATTCCTTCGCGGCGGTGAACTTCTGGACGCGCTTGTTGGTCACCTCCGCGACGTACACGTCCCCGCGCGAATCGACGCACAGCATGTGCGGCATCTGGAACTGCCCGGCCGCGGTGCCCTTCTCGCCCCACCGGCCGAGCGACTTCCCGTCCGGGCCGAGGACGCGCACCACGCCCGCGCGGCCGTCGGCCACGAACAGTCTGTCGCCCGCGAGGAACAGCCCGTAGGGCGCGCCGCTCGCCTTCCACTGCTCGATGAACTTCCCCTCGGCGTCGAACACCTGGACGCGGTTGTTCTCGCGGTCGCCGACGTACACCCGGCCCTTCGCGTCCAGGCAGATCGCGTGCGGCAGGTTGAACTCGCCCTCGCCGGTGCCCTTCGTACCCCACTGCTTGAGCAACTTCCCGGTGCGGTCGAATTTCAGCACGCGCGCGTTGCCGTACCCGTCGGTGACGTAGAACTCGCCCGTCGGCGTCACCGCCACGTCGGTCGGGCGGTCGAACTGGTCGGCCTTGTCGCCGGCCTTGCCCTTCTGACCGAGCGACAGGAGCAACTTGCCTTCGGGGTCGAACTTCATCACCAGATGGTTGCCGATGTCGGTGAGCCACACGTTGCCATCGGGGTCGATGCGCAGCCCGTGCGGGGTCTTGATGTGGTCGTCGCCCCACGCACGGACGAACGTGCCGTCGCGCTCGAAGACCATGACCGGCTTGGGGCCGCGGTGGGCGACGTACACGCGATCCTTCGCGTCGGTCGCCACGGCCGAGACCGGGCCGAGTACGACCTTCGGCGGCAGTTGCGGCCAGCCCGCGACCGGCCGGTAATCGGGGAACTTCTCCGCATCGCACTCGCCGCCGCGCCCGGTCGCGGCGGACGTGAGGAACGCGATAGCGAAGGCGAGCAGCGCGGTGCGGGGCATGTCAACACTCCGGGGTGGCGCTCATCTTCGCACGGCGAGGACGAACCGTCGAGGGCCGATGTTGGGCACTTGATGAACCGCTTCTGTCGCGCGAAAGCGAGTGCGGCTAGAATGAGTGTTCCCGGCGCGCCACAACTTCGCGCCGCTCATCGGCGAGGCAGGACCATGAACTACATCGACCCGCACATTCACATGATCTCGCGGACCACCGACGACTACCAGCGGATGGCCTACGCGCAGTGCGCCGCGATCTCCGAACCGGCGTTCTGGGCCGGGTACGACCGCGGCACCGCGGAGGGCTTCCACGACTACTTCCGGCACCTCACCGAGTTCGAGCCGAAGCGCGCCGCGCAGTTCGGCATCAAGCACTACTCGTGGCTGTGCATCAACGCGAAAGAAGCCGAGAACGTGTCGCTGTCACGCGAGGTCATTTCGATGATCCCGGAGTTCCTGTCGCGGCCCGGCGTGCTCGGCATCGGCGAGATCGGCCTCAACAAGAACACCGCGAACGAAGCCACCATCTTTCAGGAGCACCTCAACCTCGCGGCGAAGACCGACGAGCTGATTCTGATCCACACGCCGCACCTGGAGGACAAGTACAAGGGCACGCGGATGATCGTGGACATGCTCAAGGGCGACTCGCGCATCACGCCGCACCGCGTGTGCATCGACCACGTCGAAGAACACACGGTGAAGCTCGCGCTGGACAACGGCTTCTGGTGCGGGATGACACTGTACCCCGTTACGAAATGCACGCCGGCGCGGGCGTGCGACATCATCGAACTGGTGGGCACGGACCGCATCATGGCGAACTCGGCGGGCGACTGGGGCAAGTCGGACCCGCTGGCGGTGCCGGAGCTGATTCAGGAGATGAAGCGCCGCGGGCACAAAGAGGCGGACATCAAGAAGGTGGTGTACGACAACCCGCTCGCGTTCTGGCGGCAGGCGAACAACTGGAAAGACTGGCCGCCGGAGCCGAGCGCCAACGGCGTCCCGCCCGCGAAGGCGAAAGCGGGGTATTAGGCGAGCGGAGGGCGTCAGCCCTCCGAGTGAAGGCCCACCATTCATCTGGAGACTTTGCCCGTGAACAGCAACGATTCGAACCGTAGGCCTGATGAACCACTGCCGGAAGGCACCGGCGTCCAGACGCCGGATCAGGTCGCGGCGGCAGCGGCGAGTTTCGCCGGCAACCCCGACGCCGTGCCCGGTTACGAGATGCTGGGCGAACTCGGGCGCGGGGGGATGGGCGTCGTGTATCGCGCGCGCGACACCCGCCTGAACCGCGAAGTCGCGCTCAAGATGATCCTGCACGCCGACGCGGACCGGATGACGGTGGCGCGGTTCTGGGCGGAAGCCGAGGTGATGGCCGCGGTCAAGCACCCGAACGTCGTCCAAGTTCACGAGCTGGGCGAACACGCGGGCCGCCCGTTCATGTCGATGGAGTTCGTCAGCGGCGGGTCGCTCGCGGACCTCTTGGCGAACCGCGGACGCAAGGCCGGGGGTAGGTCGATGACGCCGCGCGAGGCGGCAGAGTTGCTGGCGAAGGTGGCGAGCGGGGTGGGCGCCGCGCACGAGCTGGGCATCGTCCACCGCGACCTCAAGCCGGCGAACATCCTGCTCGCCGCGGACGGCAGCCCCAAGGTCGCGGACTTCGGTATCGCGAAGCGGAAGGCTCACGATCTGACGCAAACGAACGCGATGATGGGCACGCCGGCGTACATGGCGCCGGAGCAGGCGGCGGCGAAGGCCAAGTTCGTCGGTCCGCAGGCAGATGTGTGGGCGCTGGGCGTGATCCTCTACGAGTGCATCGCGGGCAAACGCCCGTTCGACGGCGACACCGTCGCTTCGCTGTTCGCCCAAATCAACTCCACAGAACCGGCTGCGTTGCGGACCGTCGTGCGGGGCGTGCGGGGCGTGCCGCGCGACCTGGACACCATCATCACGAAGTGTCTGTCGAAGGAACTGGAACACCGGTACGCGACCGCGGGCGAGTTGGCGGCCGACCTCGGCCGGTTCGCGCGCGGCGAACCGATCGCGGCGCGCCCGGTGGGGCCGGTCGAGCGGTTCGGGCGCTGGGTTCGCCGCAAGCCGACCGCGGCGGCAGCGTGGGGCTTCTCGTCGCTGGCGGTGCTGCTGGCGGTGGTGGTGTTCGTGGTGTTCGGCTTCTGGCGCGAAGCGGAAGGCGCGCGGGACACGGCGGAACGAGCGACCGGGGACGTGGAGGTCGCCCGCGACGAGGCGCTTCGGCAGAAAGGTATCGCGGACGCCGGGCGAATCGAAGAGGGTCGATTGCGCGGAATCGCGGACGCCGGACAAGTTGAAGAGGCCAGGCTTCGTGGCTTGGGAGACGCCGCGCGTGAAGCGGCTCTCCAACAGAAAGGCATCGCGGACGCAGCCCGCGCGGAAGCTGTTCGTCTACAGGCCATCGCCGAGAAGGCCCAGGCATCGGAAGCCGAGGCACGCAAGACACTGGCCGTGTTCGAGTACGGCCGCACAATCCAAGTCGCCCATCAGGAATGGCGCGATAACAACATTGTGGGGGCACTGGCACTATTACAGGGCACGCAACCCCACCTGCGCGGCTGGGAATGGCACTACGTCCATCGGCTCTGCAACGGTTCGCTCCTCACCCTCAAGGGGCACACGGAGATCGTGAGTTCGGCGTCGTTCAGTGCGGACGGTTCGCGGATCGTCACGGGGAGTTATGACAGGACGGCGAAGGTGTGGGACGCGACGCCGCTCGACCGCGAGTTCCTGCCGCGACCGGTCGCACCGGCCCCGCGGCCGGTCAATCGCTGACGCACGCGAATCGCTCGCCTTCATTGAGGAAGAGAACACGAC
>CANLGS010000074.1 GCA_947490035.1 Gemmataceae bacterium | reverse complement strand
TCGAACTCGGCCCGCGAATGCGCCAGGGGTGTGGCGTCAGAAACGTGGGGCCGTTGAGCGGTGTTCAGGCCCGGCCGCAAACGAATGGACATCAGGAAACTGTAGGCAATTGAGTGCAATTGCCCTGCGCCGGCTACCCGCTCGCTAACGTCCAGGCGGGTCAGGTGCCGATCTACATCATCTCGCCCGACACCGGCGTCCTGATCAATCGCCTCGACGTGGCCGCCGCCGGCGTCACCGGGCTGCACTTCTCCAACGACGGCAACTGGCTCGGCGTCGGCTGCGACAACGGCGCGATTCAGATGGTCAACGTCACCAGCGGCATCGCCTACCCCGCGCCGCCGATCAGCAAGGCCCAGGTGTTGGAGGTCCGGTACAACCCGAACCCGAAGGCCAAGCTGCTCGCGACCCTCGGCGCCGACAAGTTCGTGCAGATTTGGAACTTCGCGGGCAACGCACAGCACAAGGATTTGCCGGTCGCCGGCGCGGTGCCCGCGACGCTCGCGTGGAGCAACGAGGGCACCACGCTCGCGATCGGGTGCGCGACGGGCGAAATCTCGCTCAACACCCACGAGGGGCGGACCATCAAGACGCTGCCGCGGCTGACGCACGGCGGCGCGCCGCTGCGGATTTACCAACTCCAGTACCTGCCCGGTGATCGCGAGATCGCGGTCGTGGGCGTGGGCAACGGCGGGTGGGCCGGCGTCATCAACGCCGACACCGGCGCCGTCCGCGTCGGGGTCGCCGCGCACTCCAACTCCGTGTTCGCGCTCGACGTTTCCGCCGACGGCAAGCAGGTCGTCTCCAGCGGCGGCAACCAGCACGAAACGCTCGTCTGGAACGTGGACGACGGCAAAATTCAGCACCGGCTGGTCGGCACCGGCAACGGCGTGTGGGCGGTCGCGTGGTCGAAGGACGGCAAGTCGATCGCGTTCGGCAACAGCAACAAGCGCGCGACGCCGGGCGGGCCGCTGCCGCTGGAGGGCACCTTCCGGCTCGACGAGTTCGGCATCGGCGACCCGCCCGACCCGTCGAAGTACACGCAGACGGTGGACGGCGACGACCACGCGAGCCTCATCACCGAGCAGCGCGGGTTCGTCGTCAAAACCACCGGCCGGGAGCCGACGCTGATGGCGCTGCCCGGCGGCGAGAAGATCTACTCGGCCACCGTGCTGCCGAAGGCCAACGCCATCCTCGTCGGCGGGGTCGAGAACCTGTACATGGTCACCCCGGCCACCGCCCAGATCAGCAAGAAGTTCATCGGCCACACCGGGAACGTGTTGAGCGTCACCCCGTCGCCGGACAGCCGGTACTTCGCGACCGGCTCCGGCGACCAGACGATCCGCATCTGGCAGCGGAACCAGGACGAACCGGTGCTGTCCATCTTCGTCGCCGGCCGCGACTGGATCGCGTGGACCCCGCAGAGGTACTACGCGTGTTCCGCGCAGGGCGAGCGGCTGATCGCGTGGCAGATCGGCGCCGGCGCGAAGTTCCCGCAGATCCATCCGGCCGCGCGGTTTCGCTCGTCCATGTACCAGCCGGCGCTGCTCAAGTACCTCATCCCGGCCGGCAACCTGCCGACGGCGATGGCGATGGCCAAGAAGTACGACAAGGCGCTGTTCGAGACGACCAGCGTGGCCGACGTGCTGCCGCCGGAGGTCGCGCTCGACGGCTTCCCCGGCGACGCCGAACTGAAGATGGACAAGGACAAGCAGACGCTGACCGTGCGCGCGACGGCCAAGAGTCCCAAGCACCCGATCACCGCGATGCGCCTGCTGGTGGACGGGCGGCCGTTCAACGGCGTCGCCGGGGTGAAGAAGTTCGACACGCCGCAGCTCGCCGCCGAGATGACGTGGGAGGTGCCGCTGCTGCCGGGGCAGCACTCCGTCGCGGTCATTGCGGACACGCCGGTGAGCAAGGGCATGTCGAAGGTCGGCGCGGTGTTGCGGGCGGGCGACCCGCCCAAGCCGAACCTGTACGTCCTGACGATGGGCGTGTCCGATTACCCGAAGGCCGTCGGCCCGCTGACGTACTGCGCGAGCGACGCGGAGATGCTCGCGAAGGCGTTCCAGGACAAGTCGAAGGGGGTGTTCGGCAAGATCGAAGTGAAGGTGTTGACGGACAAGCTCGCGACCAAGAAGGGCATCCGCGAGGGGCTGGACTGGATGAAGTCCAAGATGACCGCGCAGGACGTGGGCATCGTGTCGTTCTCCGGGCACGGCACGTCCGACCTGTTCGGCCGGTTCTACCTCGTGCCGTTCGACGTGAATCCCGACGAGGAGAACTGCGAGTCGTGCCTGTCCGGGGACGAGTTCAAACAGCGCCTGGACAACATGCCCGGCCGGCTGGTCGCCATTCTGGACGCGTGCCACTCGGGCAAGGTGGCCGAGAAAGAACGCCCGACGCCGCGGTCCGATAGCTTGGTGCGCGACCTGACGGCCGAGGACTCCGGCGTGATCGTGATGTGCGCCTCGCTGGGCCGCGAGTACGCCATCGAGAGCAAGGCGACGAAGGCCGGGTTCTACACGCTGGGTCTGGTCGAGGGGCTGTCCGGTCACGGCGACAGCGACGGCGACGGCGTGGTGTACATCCACGAACTCGACATGTACGCGACCGCCCGCGTCCGGCAACTGAGCGGCGGGCGGCAGAACCCGACGCTGGGCCGCCCGCCGACGATCCGCCCGTTCGCGATCGCGAAGCCGGACAAGCCGGTGGCCCCGTAAGTCGAAGAAAGACCGAAGAGAAGAGCCGCAGATGAACGCAGAAGAACGCAGATCAAGACGAAGAGAAAGAGCGTTTGAAGAATGGTCTTCAACTCAATTCTTCTGTTTTGATCTGCGTTCTTCTGCGTAATCTGCGGCTCTTTCTCTTCGCTTTCTATTTCCCCTCGACGGCGGCGTGATCGCGCCACAGCCAGCGTAGCGCGTCGGGCAGGAGCGCCCCGCCGTGACCGTCGGCGTGACCGTCGGCGCCCAGCACGTACTTGTAGTCGTAATCCTTCTCGCGCAGCGCTTCCACCATCTTCTGGTTCTGCAAGAACCAGTCGCGCTTCAGGTTCATCGGGCTGCGGAGGTCGTGGATGCCGTCCTGCACGTAGACGCGGATCGGCTTCGCGTCGGCTTTGCGCACCATATCGGGGTAGACGTGCCCGCCGCGCAGGTCGGTGAAACTGCCGATCGCGCTGTACACGCGGCGGAAGGCGTCCGGCCGCTCCCACGCGACCGTGAACGCCGCGATCCCGCCGCTGGAGAACCCCGCGATGGCCCGCTCGTTCGGGTCTTTCGTGAGCGTGTACTTCTTCGCCACCTCCGGCAGCATCTCATCGACGATCAGCTTCGCGAACGAGTCGCCGAGCGAGTCGTACTCCACGCTGCGGTTACCCGGGTTGCCGGTGCCGAGCGTCGCGGGGTATTCGGCGCCCTTGTGGCCGGGCGTCACGAAGATGCCGATCGTTACCGGGATCTCCTTCTTGTGAATGAGGTTGTCGAGCACGACCGGCGCGCGGATCGAGCCTTTCGGGTTGATCGCACGCTGGCCGTCTTGGAACAACAGCACGCACGCGGCGTTCTCCGGCTTGTACTGCGCCGGGACGTACACCCAGTACTGCCGCACGGTGCCGTCGAACGCCTTGCTCTTGAAGACCGTCGGCCCGATGACTTCGCCCGCCGGCACGCCGGCGTGCTTCTCCGAATCGGGACCGAGTTTGTACGTGGTCTTCGCCGGCAACTCTTCGGCCGGTTGACAGGCTCCGAGCGAACACGCCAAAACGCCGACAAGCAGCGCGAGTGCAGACCGCATGACGTTCTCCGCGAGGGAAGAGGTGGAACACGGTGATTCTCGCGCCGCCGCGCCGCGGGTCAATCGGAAAGCGCCGACTGCGCGAAGTTCGTATGAGACGCTCGAATCGCTCGGCTCTTTCGCTTAACATCTGCAATGCTGTTGCGCGTTCGGAAGGTTTAGCGTCGGCCCCGGAGGGGCCACGCCGCAAGGACAATGCGTGGCCCCTCCGGGGCCGACGCTAAACCTTCCGAACGCCCTCTACCCTCTCGACGGAGTTCCGATGCCGCTGCCACTTCGGTATCTCGCCGCGCTCGCCCTTTCGCTCGTCGGTCACGCCGCTGCAAGCGCGCAACAAGTTTTCGTGCTGCCCTACGTTCAACCCGGCGACGGCTCCACGCTCACCGGTACCGACACCAAGGTCGTCTGCTGGACGACCGACCAGACGCCCGGTGCGTTCGCGGTCGAGTACAGCGTGAACGGCGGGCCGCGCCTGAGCGTGAAGCCGGTGCGCGTGCAACTCGACTTCCCGCCGCTGAAGCCGGCCGCGCCCAAGAAGCTCGAAGTCGCCCCGCCGCCGCGCGAGGTGATCGGGCCGCCCAAGCCGAAAGGCCCGGACGACGAACCGGACCACCCCAAGATGGTTCTCCCGGCGGAGCGCGAGCAGAAGTTCTTCCTCTACGCGGCCACCATCACCGACCTGCCGTTCAACGCGACCCTTACCTACCGCGTGAAGCTCGGCGACAAGACCGTGCGCGAGGCGGCCTGCCGCACGCGCGCGACCGCCGAGAAGACCGTGCGGTGCGTGATGGTGGGTGACCTGGCACAAGGGCGCGACGGGCAGAAGGCGATCGCGCACCTGATCGCGGGCGAAAAGCCGGAGTTCCTCGTCGCGCTCGGTGACATCGTGTACCCGCAGGGGCGGTTCAACCAGTACGAGGCGTTCTACTGGCACACGTACAACAACGTGCCCACACCGGGTCCGAAGGCCGGGGCGCCGCTCATGGCGAGCGTCCCGTTCTACGCGGTGCTGGGCAACCACGACATCGCGGTGAAGCCAGGCGCGGTGCCGGACGCACTCGCCGCGTACTACTTCTTCCACGGCCCGAAGAACGGTCCCGGCGAAGGCCCGTGGGCGACGCAGATCGGCACCGACGCGGCGGCCAAGAAGTTCCGCGCGAACACGTTCGGCAACTACCCGGCGATGGACGCGTACTCGTTCGACTACGGCCCGGCGCACTTCGCGGTCATCAACGACAACGGCAGCCTGAAGATCACCGACCCGAAGCTCACGAAGTGGCTGCGCGCCGACCTGACGGGCACAACCGCGAAGTGGAAGTTCGTGTGCTACCACGTGCCCGGCTTCAACGCGAGCAAGCAGCACTACGCGGAGCAGCAGGCGCGGCTGCTGAACCCGCTGTTCGAGGAGTGCGGCGTGGACGCGACCTTCGCCGGCCACGTCCACAACTACCAGCGCAGCCTGCCTCTCAAGTTCGCCCCGGACGACAAGGGGCTAGTGAAGGGTAAGGTGAACGGCGCGTTCACGCTCGACACGGATTTCGACGGCGTGACGAACACGGTGCCGAAGGGCGTGATCCACTTCGTGGCCGGCGGCGGCGGCGCGAGCCTGTACGGTCCGTCGCCGGAGAAGGTCGCGGCGGAGCTGAAGAAGACGCACGGCGACAACTACGCGCCGTTCACCGCGAAGGCGACCGCCGACAAGCACACGTTCGTGGTGATGGACCTGTCGCCGGACAAACTCGTGCTGCGCGCGATCGCCGCCGATGGCACCGAGGTGGACAAGATCACGGTGACGAAGCGGAAGTGAGAAAGAGAAGAATCAGCCGCACGATAACGCAGAAGAAAGACACGACCAGAGAAGAGAAAGGCATGGCTCACGCAAAGGCGCAGAGACGCAAAGAAGACAAAGGAAGAGAAGCATTTTGAAGAACGGTCTTCTCCTGTTTTCTTTGCGTCTTCGCGCCTTTGCGTGAGCTTCTTCTCTTTTGTCTTGTTGTGCTTTCTTCTGCGTTTATCGCGCGTCTGATTCTTCTCTTATCTGTTGCCTCTCCCACCCTCCGCTTTTACATTCAGCGACATTACTCGCGCGCACTGCACCCGGAGCCGACATGTCTGCCGACCCGCTCGCCACCCCGCAGGCCACTTCTCTGCGGCGGAAGCTCTGCCTCATGATGTTCCTCCAGATATTCATCTGGGGGGCGTGGTTTGAACTGGGGTTCGACTACATCCCCAGCCTCAAGTTCTCCGGGTTGCAGAACGGCCTGATCTTCGGGGCGTTCAACATCGGGGCGCTGGTCGCGCTGCTGTTCAGCACGCAGTTCGCCGACCGCAAGTTCGCCGCCGAGAAGTTCCTCGGCATCAGCCACCTCATCGGCGGCGCCGCGATCCTCGGCCTGTTCTTCCTTCAGGTGCCGGTCGGCACGAACCCCGGCGAGGTGTCGTCGGCAAAAATCGTCGCGAAGGGGCCGACGCTGACGAGCGGCATCGGCGAGCGGCCCGACAAGACCCGCGTGATCGTCGAGAACGTCACCGCCACCGACGACAAGGACCGGGCGGACTGGTCGGACGCGGAGAAGGCGGAGTTGCAGAAGTACGTCGCCGCGAAGCCGGAAGACCGGTCGAAACTGGCCGAGAACATCGGCAAGGCGACCAAGTTCTGGGCCGTGTTCGCCAAGGAACAGAAAGAGTACGACGCCGCGACCGAGGCGGAACGAAAAGACAAGAAGCTGAAAGACCCGCGGTTCAACGTCACGTTCCTGGTCACGGACCTGAAGCCCGGCGCGGTGAACGGCGACGCGAAGGCGCCGCTGGCCCCGTTCTGGCCGTTCTTCGCGCTCATGCTGTTGCACTGCGTCCTCTATGTCCCCACGGTATCTATCACCAACTCCATCGCGTTCGCGAACCTGAAGGACCCGGCCCGCGAGTTCGGCCCCGTGCGCGTGTGGGGCACCATCGGCTGGATCGTCGCGTCGTGGCCGTTCATCTTCATCCTGGTGAACTGGGCGGCGGTGCCGTCGATGGGCGACGTCGGCTTCGTGAACTGGCTCGGTGCGGCGCTGGGCACGTCGAAGGAGGGGCTGGAGGCGTCCACGGCGCAGCGGTACATCTTCCTCGTCGCTGGGCTGGCGTCGTTCGTGCTGGCCGCGATCAGCCCGACACTGCCGCACACGCCGCCGAAGCCGGCCGCGCCCGGCGACGACTCGTTCGCGACGTTCAAGGCCGCGAAGTTGCTCAAGCACCCGTTCGTCGCGGTTCTGTTCCTCGTCACGTTCATCGACGCGGCCGTTCACCAGAGCTTCTTCTACTGGACCGCGTCGTTCCTGAAGTCGGAAGTGGGCATCCCCGCGAACTGGGTTCCGCCCGTCATGAAGATCGGCCAGATCGCCGAAATCCTGACGATGCTGGTTCTGGGCTACGTGCTGAAGCGCCTCGGCTGGCGCACGACGATGATTGTCGGGGTGTTGGGGCACGGGGCGCGGTTCGCGGTGTTCGCGTTCTACCCGGAACCGTGGGCCGCGGTCACGGTCAACGTGCTGCACGGCGTCTGCTACGCGTTCTTCTTCGCCACCGTGTACATCTTCGTGGACGAGTTCTTCCCGAAGGACGTGCGGAGTAGCGCGCAGGGGCTGTTCAACGTGCTGATCCTGGGCGTCGGGCCGTTCGCGGCGAACCTGATCTGCGGGCAGTTGGGGCAGATTTACAAGGTGGGCGACAAGCTCCAGTACTCGGCGATCTTCCAGTACTCGATGGGCGCGGCGCTGGTCGGTGCGATCGTGCTGGCGCTGTTCTTCCACCCGCCGTCGGAGCAGGTGAAGGAACCGCCGGTGAAGGCGCCGCCGGTGGCGTGAGGTGCTTTGGTAGGTGCCGCTTGCCGAGCGGCACGGGCTAACCCGCGTTCACGCAACACGAATGGACCGAAGTGATCCGAGTTGCGAAACCGTGCCGCTCGGCAAGCGGCACCTACCAAGATGTCAATACTTGGGCATCCCGGTGTCCACCTTGTCGGCCCAGCCGAGGATGCCGCCGGTCAGGTTCACCAGTTTCGTGTAGCCCTGCGCCTTCAGAAACTCGATCGCCTTTCCGCTCCGCATCCCGCTCTTGCAGTGGACGATCACCTCGCGGTCCTTAGGGACTTCCGCGAAGCGCGCGGGCAACTCCGGGAGCGGCAGCAGCACCGTGCCCGGGATGCGGCAAATCTGGAACTCGTTGGGGTTCCGCACGTCGAGTACGAACAGGTTCTCCCCCGCGTCGATGCGCTTCTTCAGTTGCTCGGGCGTGATGTCACTTGCACTTTGCGAAGCCGCAAGCGGCGCTGTGCCGCCGCGCACGCCGCAGAACTCCTCGTAGTCGATCAGTCCCTTGATGGTTGGGTGCGGCGCGCCCACCGGCCAGTTCTTCGCGCGCCGAATCTTGAACGTCCTGAACGTCATGTTGAGCGCGTCGTAGTGCAAGAGTCGGCCGATGAGCGGGTCGCCGATGCCGAGGATAAGCTTGATCGTTTCCGTCGCCTGAATGCAGCCGATCACGCCCGGCAAGATGCCCAACACGCCGCCTTCGGCGCAGCTCGGCACCTCGCCCGGCGGCGGCGGTTCGGGGTACAGGCAGCGGTAGCACGGCCCCACTCGCGGGTCGAACACCGTCGCCTGCCCGTCGAAGCGGAAGATGCTGCCGTACACGTTGGGCTTGTTCAGCAGCACGCACGCGTCGTTGACGAGGTAGCGCGTCGGGAAATTGTCGGTGCCGTCCACGACGATGTCGTAGTGCTTCACGATGTCCAGCGCGTTCTTCGACGTGAACTGCGTCTCCCACAGGTCGAGCGTGACTTCGGGGTTCACGTCGCGCAGGCGGTCGGCGGCGGACTGACACTTCGAGCGGCCCACGTCCGCGGTGCCGTGGATGATCTGGCGTTGCAGGTTCGACGTGTCCACGATGTCGAAGTCAACGAGTCCGAGCGTGCCGACGCCGGCCGCCGCGAGGTAGAGCGCGAGCGGCGAACCAAGCCCGCCGGTGCCGATGACGAGTACCTTCGCGGCCTTGAGCTTGCGCTGCCCGTCGAGGCCGACCTCCGGCATGATGATGTGCCGCGAGTACCGCGCGAACTCGGGCTGCGTGAGCGACACGTCGGCCCACCGGCCGTCGAGCAAATCGGGGAGCGGCATGGTATTGGTGAACCGCGACCGTAAGGGAGTGGGTGGGATGTTGGCGTTGCGCTGTGAAGCGACTCCACCTCCCTCACCAGTTCGTGGGTTGTGAGGGAGCGGGGTTGTGGCGTTGGTGAAGGCACCCGCTCCCTTACGGTCGCGGTTCACCAATCTCGGTCAGATCGCGCCCAGCGCGATCGAGCAGTTGTGGCCGCCGAAGCCGAAACTGTTGGACAGCACCTTGCGCACGCGGACCTCGCGGGCCGTGTTCGGGATGTAGTCCAAATCACAGCCGGCTTCGATGTCCTGGTCCTGCAAGTTGATGGTGGGGTGCAGCACGCCGTGCTTGATGCTCAGGGCGCACGCGACCGCTTCCACGCCGCCGCTGGCGCCGAGCAGGTGGCCGATCATGCTCTTCGTGCTGGAGATCATCAGCTTCTTGGCGTGGGCGCCGAACACCGCTTTCACGGCCTTCGTTTCCGCCACGTCGCCCAGCGGCGTGCTGGTGCCGTGGGCGTTGATGTAGCCGACCTCGTCGGGGTTCCACCCGGAGTCGCGGATGGCCTCGCGCATCGCCTCGGCCGCGCCGATGCCGTCCTCGTGCGGGGCGGTGATGTGGTGCGCGTCGGCCGTGTTGCCGGACCCGCACACCTCGGCGTAAATGGTCGCGTTCCGCGCCTTCGCACGCTCGTACTCTTCGAGGATGAGGATGCCGGCGCCCTCGCTGAGGACGAACCCGTCGCGGCCCTTGTCGAACGGGCGGCTCGCGGCTTGCGGGTCGTCGTTGCGCTCCGACAGCGCGCGGCAGGCGGCGAACCCGCCGAGGCCGAGGGGCGTGATCGCGGCCTCGCTACCGCCGGTCACCATCACGTCGGCCTGCCCGTACCGGATCGCGTTGAGCGAATCGGCAATCGCGTGCGCGGCAGAGGAACACGCGGTGGAAACGGTGGTGTTCGGCCCGCGGAGGCCGAACCGGATGGAGATGTTGCCGCTGGCGGCGTTGGCGATCATCTTGGCGATGAGGAACGGCCCGAGCCGGCTGGGTCCGCGGTCGCGCAGCGTGCAGTGCCCCTCCTCCAACTCGGCGATGCCACCAATGCCGCTGCCGAGGATGC